>JAFRGW010000119.1 GCA_017433615.1 Eubacterium sp. | reverse complement strand
GGCGCCGCAGCTTTCATGTGAATGCCATGAAAGCTGCGGCGCCCTTGTTTCCGAGTCTGCCAGGGGAACTGCGGCGTTCCAGAACAGGCATGTACGGTGCGTAAACGCCTGCTGCTGTGTATTTGCAATCCGCCAGAGGCTAGCTGCGGCTGATATCCCGGTTGATGTGTGCGGTTGCGGCTGCCGCTTCGCGTCCGCCGAATCCGGTGTCTGCATCAATGCACGGATCGTTCTCAAGCGGTTTTTCGGGTTTCGGTGATGTGTCGATGGCTGTGTTGTCGCCGATGCCGAGTGCTTCGCCTGCCACACCGAGATTGGTAATGATGTTGGAGAGGTCGGACGGCATGTAGATCTTGGTGGCGCGGCCGTCGGAGACATCTTTTAACGCCTCAATGCCTTTCAGTTTCAGAACCGGTTCTGTAATGCCGGCGGCATTGAGTTTCTGCAGGCCGCGTGCCTCAGCTTCGTAGACCAGTTCGATGGAGCGGGAGCGTCCCTCGGCCAGCGCAATCTGCGCGTCGCGCTCAGCTTCTGCCGCGAGGATTTTCGCACGTTTATCACCTTCCGCGCGGGAGACAACGGCTTCCTGATGTGCCTGTGCCTCCAATACGGTCTGACGGCGGTCACGCTCGGCCTTCATCTGCTTGAGCATCGTCTGTTCAACTTCCTCAGGCGGATTAATGTTTTTTATTTCCACACGCGTGACTTTCAGACCCCATGGATCAGTCGCATCATCCAGGACGCGCTCGAGACGGCTGTTGATTGCATCACGGCTGGTAAGTGTCTGGTCAAGTTCCATCTCACCGATGATGTTTCGCAGAGTTGTTGCTGCCAGATTCTGCAGACCGACAATCGGGTTTTCGACACCATAGGTGTACAGTCTTGCATCAAAAACCTTACAGAAAACAACTGAGTCAATCTGCATGGTAACGTTATCCTTCGTGATAACCGGCTGCGGCGGAAAATCCATGACCTGTTCTTTCAGAGAGACAATTCGTGCGACACGGTCTACAAACGGGACCTTCAGATGCAGTCCTGCATCCCAGGTCGCATGGTATTTGCCGAGGCGCTCGATGATCGCCTGATGAGACTGGCCGATCACACGCACATTGGTAAATACCAGAATCAGAATGATGACAATCAGAATCAAAAGAAACGGCATAGTCAGTACCTCCTGTATATTATTAGTTACTGACAGTATACCACGGAAGACGACTTCAGACAAAAAAAGAGTTCCTTTTTTACAAGGAACTCTTTTGAAAGAGGCGTCGACCGGATTTGAACCGGTGCATACTGGTGTTGCAGACCATTGCCTTACCACTTGGCTACGACGCCGTATCTTCCGATACCGAAAACAGGCTGTTTTCGTGACCGCTTTCACATTATAGCAAAACATCATCCAGACTGCAACCATAAATTTTATTTTTTTAAAAAGAGCGGCTGTTGGTTGCAAGAAAGGTAAAAATATGATATCATCTGCTTGTTGCCGCGCCGACGGCAATATGCCGATGTGGCTCAATTGGCAGAGCAGCTGATTTGTAATCAGCAGGTTATCGGTTCGAGTCCGATCATCGGCTTTTCGGATCTTTAGCTCAGTTGGTTAGAGCTTCCGGCTCATAACCGGATGGTCCTGGGTTCGAGTCCCAGAGGATCCATCTATCGCGCGACTTCCTCTTATCGTGTGGTGCGCGTGATTTTTATAAATTTATATGGCCCAGTGGCTCAGTTGGTTAGAGCGCCGCCCTGTCACGGCGGAGGTCGTCGGTTCGAGTCCGATCTGGGTCGCTTTTTACAGGCTGTCTCATACAGGTGATGAGGCAGCCTGTAAATTTGTGTTCAAGCGCGCTCTCTGAT
Source organism: Eubacterium sp. (assembly GCA_017433615.1). Lineage (GTDB taxonomy): Bacteria > Bacillota > Clostridia > Lachnospirales > Lachnospiraceae > CADBRN01. The sequence continues at coordinate 15,355 of JAFRGW010000119.1, read as the reverse complement.
CGCGATTTACAAAAAAACAGTCCCGCAGGCGGGGCAGGAGTATAGATATTATCAGAAAGGCGGGAATCAGTCATGCGAAGAAGCCGGACACGGAAAACCACGTTAAAAATTGCATTCGCTTTCATGATCCTGATTATTCTGGCGGCGACGCTGGTTCTGGTTCTTTTTATCCAGAAACAGAAGATGCAGACCTCTGCTGAGACAGAAGTGACTGAAACAGCTGCGGGGGATCCGGCTGAGACGGTGCGCCAGCTTGAAAAAGCACTGGATGCCCTCGATGCATCCGGTGTCGCTTCATGTTTTGACAATGCGTCGCAGGATACCGTAAAGACGGAACTGGAAGGCGTTCTCGGCCAGTACGGCAGTGCTGTTAAGCTGATGCAGTTTGCGGTGGATTTTTCATTTCAGGTAAATGATATTTCTTACGCAGATGCGGAGCACTGTACCGTCTCAAGTTCTGCATCTGTCAGGCTGCCGGGCAGCGAAAAGCAGACATCGCTGGATCTGCCGATGATGATAGAGAACGGTAAATGGGTGATCGATCTGACCGGTCATCCGGAAACATTTGCGCAGCTGGAATCTCTGTTCTGAGGTTACAGCTGCGCATTGTCATATTTGATTATTCAAGTCCCGCCCCTGCGGGACTTGGCGCGGAACCCGGGTCGGCTCTGCCGACATCTTCCTTACCGGGTTCCTGCGCATCCCCGCGGAGCGTTGAACTCAGTGGGAGGTTGTACTCGCCACTGAGTCAGGTTTGATTCAAACCCACCGCCTGGCGCTCTACGCGCCTGAGGCGGGGGACTGATCCACTGAGTTCAAGTCCCACCTGTGAGGCCAGAGTGCATCTTTCTCCAGACAGCGCCCTGCTGAGGCGACAGCCAGGATTCAGGATTCCTTCCTGAAAAAATCGGCCGGCAGGTATGGACCGGCTGCTACACCCGGTGATGCCGCTGCGACGGAGGTCGCACCCGCGCGGAAAGTGAGTGGATTACCTTCCAGATCGGTAATGGTAACGCCGGCTTCCATCGCGATACATGCCCCGGCGGCATAGTCATGCAGAAATATCTCCGGCTCGAAGTAATAGCCGATCTGGCCCGATGCAACCGAACAGATATCCCAGGCTGCACTTCCGCTGCGGCGGATATCGATGCAGTGCGGCTTGTAGCCGGCTGCCAGTTCGAACGCATATTGGGAGAGACGGTTGTTGTAGGGAGCTGTTCCCATGGTGACCAGACTCAGTGAGAGCGGATCGCCTGAACTCTTGATCGGGACACCGTTTTCAAAAGCACCGCAGCCTCTGGCAGCCGAAAACAGATGCCCGGTCTGTGGTGCGTAGACTACGCCGAGAAAGGGTGCTCCGTCCCGGAGCAGTCCGATCGAAGTGACATATGGAAAACAGGATTTCATGAAATTCGAAGTACCGTCGATCGGGTCGATCACAAACGTGTAGCCCGAACTGTACTGCGCGCGGTAAACGTCCATGCCGTCTTCTTCGCCGTAAAACGCAGCTTCCGGCAGGGCAGAAGAAAGACGCTCAATCAGAAAAGCCTGCACCTGACTGTCGTAGGCTGTCACAAAATTTGCATGACCGTTTTTGACATGCCGGGTACTTTCAGGGTCCGGCCTTTCTGGAATCGTTCTATTTGCAGTGTGTGTTGTCTGAAAATGCGTGTCCGCTTTCAGCATGATTGCGCCGGCTTCGCGGGCAATCGAGCTGATCTGCTGCAGCAGCTGATTCATGATCCATCAATCCTTTCCTGTATAGCGTTGTCTTTTTCTATTATGATAAAACAAAAAATACAGGAAAAAAACATCTGATTTGCTGTTCTCACCTTTTGAAGTCTGTTTTGCGGGATTTGCTGCGCGGAAAAGGACGTCTCTGATCGTCGAGACCACAGATATAATTCATGTCGACATCATAGAATTCGGCAAGCATGATCAGAGAATCAATCGGGATGCGGGTGTTTCCGAGTTCATAATCCGAATAGGTGCGCTGACCTACGTGAATGATTTTCGCGATCTCATTTTGTGTCATGTCACTGTCTTCACGCAGATCGCGGATGCGTTTCGCATAAAAGGAAACACGGTCAATAAATGGCTTGTGATTTTGCGTAGGCATAAATTCCTCCTGGGTGATATGTTGATAAATATAGGTTAAAATATTGACCTTTATAATAAGGGGGAATATTAATCACTGCCATGATAGAGGTCTAAAAAGCACGAATTGTTTGTTTAGCGGTAAAAACTCTGCGACATGATCGAATGCGATGCAAAATAATCATTCAGGAGCAGACGAATCCGCCGGGAGTCCGTCTTGCTTCATATGACGGAAAATGATATGATTCTGAACATGTGGCAAATGTTTATGTATTACCTGAATGATTGGTTGGCAGAGGCGGAGATATGCCTGGAAAAGATTTACACTGGTATAAACTGGATAATGCGGCGAAGATCATCCCGTCCACCGCGGTCGGTTCTGATACGCGTGTGTTCAGGCTGTGCTGTGAACTGAAAGAAGAAGTGAATGAAACGGTTCTGCAGCAGGCACTTGATGATGCGGTTAGAGAGTACCCGCATTTTCAGTGTTATTTGAAGAAAGGACTTTTCTGGTATTATATGGAGCAAAGTCCTGAAAAAGCCGTGGTGACGGAGGAAAACCTGCCGGCACTTTCTGCACTTTATCAGCCGGGCAGAAAGACCCTGCTGTTCCGTGTCAATTATTATCGCTGCCGGATCAATCTGGAGGTGTACCACGTCGTCTCAGACGGTGCCGGGGCCTTTCAGTTTTTCCGTCAGATTGTCAGCAACTATCTTGTCAGAAAACATGGTCTTTCCATTGATACAAGTCTGGAAAACCGGGGATCCTTTAAGGAAAAAGCAGATGATGCGTTCCGTTATTATTATCAGCGGCAGAAAAAAAGCCGCGCATTAAAACAGATTTTCGGCGGGAAGCAGCCTGCCTGTCAGCTGCGCGGTACGCGCGATGAGAACCTGCATATTCATCTGCTGGAGGGCGTTGTTTCGGTCAGGGCGTTTCTGGAGATCTGCCACGCACATCACACAACGCTTGCAATCATGACGACCGCGCTGATGATAGAGTCCGTCATTCAGGAGATGCGGATCAGTGAGCGCAGAAAGCCTGTGGTTGTCACAGTTCCGGTCAATCTGCGCAATTATTTTCCGACAGACACGACCCGGAATTTCTACGGTGTCATTACCATCAGTTTCCCGGCTGCCGACTACGACGGAACCATCGAAAGTATTCTGGAACCGGTCAGAGAGTCCTATGCGGAGCAGCTGCAGGAAGATCAGGTTATGCGGACAATGAACACCTACTCGGCGCTCGAACGCAACTGGGCCCTCAAGGTGATGCCGCTGCGGCTCAAAGACATCGGAATTCAGGGATTTAATTATCTTCGCCTGAAAGAAGTGACCACTTCCGTTTCGAATGTAGGAAAACTGACGATGCCTGCGGAACTGATCCCGTATATTGACCGTTTCTCTGCATTTATGGCGACACAGAAGGGGCAGATGGTTGTTGTCTCATTTGAAGACAGGCTGTCGTTCGGTATTACATCTGCGTTTAAGCGGCATGATGTTATGCGGAATTTTTTCCGGCGGCTTGTCGATCTCGGTCTTGAAGTGGAACTGGCGACAAATGATTACGATTTACCCTGATGCTGCGGAAGGAGAAGATCCATGCAGTCATGTGAAAAATGCGGCATAACGATCCGCGGTGCCAAATCAAAATGTCCGCTCTGCGGCAATGAACTGACGGGTACGCCGGCGCCTGAAACGGCCGGGTTCCCGGCGCTGCATGATAAAGTTTCAAAATGGTCGGTACTGAAGGTGTCGGCCTTCTGCTTTTTTGTACTGGAAGTGCTGATGATGCTTGTGCAGTATATTTCCGGCGGACGGCTCATGTGGCCGGTGGTTGTCATGGTGCTGGCTCCGGTAGGACTCGCGGATTTGTTTCTTGCGTTCTTTTACCGGCACAATGTATTAAAACTGATTTCGGTACAGGTGTATGTGGGGATGCTTCTGGCGGTTATGATCGACCGGAATATCGCGGGATGGCACAAGTGGTCTGTGAGCTGGCTGCTTCCATTCGGTTTTGTCGGGCTGGCGATAACAATTATCTGTATCGGATGCGGTCTCAGGCTGAAGCTGATTGAGTATATTACTTATCTGGCAGTTGCTGTGATCGCTTCCATGACGCAGCTTTTGCTGATCCGCCAGGGGCTGAATCCGCATCCGCTCCCGGCTGTCATCAGTATGTCAGTCATGGCGGTTCTTGGTGTGGCAGGGATGCTGTTCTTTTTCCGGGAACTGCGGAGCGCGGCATCCAGAACATTCCACATGTGACGGTATGATAGAGATGGAGCTGATTGACTTATGAGTCAACTTGTTGAAAAGTTCGGGAATTACGTCAATACAAAAATAGAGTCAAATCCGGAAGCGGCGAGGAAACTGCTGCTTGCTGCGTACCGGGCAAAACTGGCACAGCTTAAACTTTTTCCGGATAAACGGCTCTCCAGGGCGCGGGATCTGATGGCGGTCGAGTCCATGAAGGCGGTGATTGCACCGCTGGCGCACCCGGAGCGGTCTGCGCTGGTCAGCATTTTTACGCCGTGCGAACTGCTGCAGTGTGCGGGAATTGCACCGATGTTCGCCGAAGCAATGGCCAGTTATATTACCGGCGCGGACGCCGAGACAGGCTTTGCACAATATGCGGAGGGCTGCGGGATCCCGGAAACGTATTGTTCTTATCATAAAATACTGCTGGGCGGAATCCTGTCCGGCGTGATTCCGAAGCCGAAATTCATTGTTAATACATCACTGGTCTGTGATGCAAATAACCTGACATTCCGGAAAGCTGCGGAGACCTTTCGGATTCCGCAGTTTTATATTGATGTGCCCTATGAGGTATCAGAGGACAGCGTCAGTTATGTCGCAAGACAGATGCGGGATCTGAAAAAATGGATCGAGGAACAGACCGGCAGAAGGATTCCGGAAGACCGGCTGAAGGAGCGGATTGCGTGCGGAAAACGTACAATTGAGTCGCTTAGAATCTGCCAGAACAGCAAAGCGGGCAGATACCTCTCAAATGATCTCACGGACGAGCTCTATGAGGTATTCGGCGCGCACGTGCTTCTGGGCATGCCTGCGATCGAGTCGTTTGCCGGGATGCTGGCCGGAGAACTGAAGCAGATGCCGGCATATGGCGGTGTCAGGCTTCTCTGGGTTCATACAATTCCCTATTACCAGAAAGTGCTGCGCGGGCAGCTGAATTTCAGCATGCGCGCACAGGTTGTATCCTGTGACATGAATTACTGCGGCCTGGTTGATATGGATCCGGAACAGCCGTATGAGAGTATGGCGCGGCGGATGGTTTACAATACGTTCAACGGACCGGCGGAAAGAAGAATCAAAGCGGCGCTGGAGCAATGCGGCAGCCAGGAGATCGACGGCGTTGTATATTTTTGTCACTGGGGCTGCAAACAGACACTCGCTGCGGCCGGCAACGCCAGAGCCCTGTTTGAGGCAGCCGGCTATCCGGTGCTGATTCTGGACGGAGACGGATGTGACCGGCGCAATGCCGGCGACGGGCAGACACTGACACGTATGCAGGCATTTATTGAGATGCTGGAACAAAGAAAACAGCGATGAGAAAGGAAAGGATCACTTGAAGACACATCATTTGTGGTACATGTGTAAATATTCTCCGCTGGAAATTGCGGCAGGGTTCGGCGTGGAATCAGAACGTCTTGAAGCAGTGCTGGATACATTTGATACGGCAGATGCGCTGGCACATCCGAACATCTGCGGATACGGGAAAGCGCTGCTTGAGGCATGTGCAGACCAGGCGGTCCGGGAGGTGCTTCTTGTCAATTGCTGTGATGTGGCGCGCAGGATTTACGATATTCTGCAGAAACGCGGTGATTTGGATTTCCTCTGGATCCTTGATCTGCCCCATCAGCAGACGCGTGCGGCGGAATGGATGTTTGAGCGGGATCTCAACCGGTTTCTGGATGCATATGAAGCGTATTCGGGGATTCCGTTTGACTATCTGCGCGCGTGGGAACAGCTGGCGGCGCAGAGCCGGGAAACGTATGGGAAGGCGCAGATTCAGGAGACGTTTGGCGGGATCGCAGCCGGCGAAGGCACCGGGGGCTCCGGGAAGGACGGGCAGGCAGAAGAACCGCTTCAGCCATACATCAGTCTGCAGGGCGCACACGGTGGTCCCAGGATGCTGCGCATGCTCGGGGAACATTTTTCGATTCCGGTGCAGGATGATACCTGCAGCGGCAACCGGCGTCCCGGTCTGATAAAAAAACCGGCTGACAGGGCTGAGTTTGTGCATCTGTATGCCAAAAGTCTTCTGCAGCAGCCGCCGTGCATGCGCATGAACGACGTCGCTGGCAGGGTGGAACTCGGCAGAGGCGCAGCAGGGATCATTTATCATACAATGAAGTTCTGTGATTACTACGGGTTCGAGTATGCACAGAAGAAAAATGAACACCTGCCGCTGCTGAAAATTGAGACGGATGCGGGCGGACAGAGCATGGGACAGCTCGCCACCAGACTGGATGCATTTGCAGAGCAGCTGCATGTACAGACGGGCGGGAACCGAAAACGCTCTGCGGCAGAGAAAACAGTGCGTCCGGATGAAGGAAATGATACGGGCGGACAGGCACGCGGACGGGAAAATGGAGAAGATAAACATATGTCGGAAGGAAAATATGTTGCCGGAATTGACAGCGGTTCAACAAGTACAGATGTCGTGATCATGAACCGTGAACGGGAAATTGTTTCGTGGTCGATTCTGCGGACGGGTGCAGGTGCGGCCAGCGGTGCAGAGCGCGCACTTGCAAAGGCAATTGAGAATGCAGGCTGCAGCCGTGATGAGATTGCTTCTGTGATTGCGACCGGCTACGGAAGGACGGCGATCGGACTGGGAGATGATGCAGTCACGGAAATCACCTGTCACGCAAAGGGGGCACATTATCTGAAGCCGGAGACCCGGACAATCATCGATATCGGCGGGCAGGATTCAAAAGTCATCCGCATTGATGCGGACGGCAATGTCACCAATTTTACGATGAACGATAAATGTGCCGCCGGCACGGGACGCTTTCTGGAGATGATGGCGCGGACCCTGGAGCTCTCGATGGAGGAGATGGAGAAACTCGGAAGTGAGTGGAAGCAGGATATTACAATCTCCAACATGTGTACGGTGTTTGCGGAGTCGGAAGTGGTCTCTCTGATTGCGCTGAACACACCGGCGCCGGATATTATTCACGGATTGAACAAGGCCGTGGCCAAGAAGACAGCGGCACTGGCAAGAAGACTCGGAGGAGAAGAAGGCTACATGATGACCGGAGGCGTCGCGAAAAACGCCGGTCTGGTGGCGGAACTGGAGAAAAGTCTGGGCGTCCGGATCTTTGTCTCCGAGCACGCGCAGCTCTGCGGTGCGATCGGCGCGGCGCTGATTGCCCTGGAAGGATGACAGGTATCTGTACAGGAGCGTATGGAACTGCAGCCGTCGTTTTGACGTTCAGCAGGATATCTGCTATGATGAAGTTCAATCTTCAAATAAGTTTTAAAGAGGAGTTGTATCAATGAAGAATCCAAAATTTACGCTGGGTATTCGCGTAGTCGCAGGCTGTTATCTGATTTATCTGGCCTATGTGATCACAAGAGACGGTCTTCTGGGCAAGGAAAATCTGCAGGGCTGGCAGTTCGGTGTCGCACTTGCCGGCGTGATTGTTTTTGTGGTCGTCGGAATCCTGATTGCATATCAGGCATCAAAGACGCTGATGGCGATGCACCGCGAGGAGAAGCTGAAAGCAGCAGAGGAGGCGGCAGAGCAGGCAGCACAGCAGGCAATGTGGCAGCAGCAGTCATCTTCTGAGCGGTTCCGCAATATGAAGAGTCTGGCAGATCTGGAGGCAGGAACCCTGAGCAGTGCGGCTGCAGCAGAGGAGATCGTATCGGATGCAGCTGACCCGGACCGCGGACAGACCGTGACGGACGCTGCAGATGATGCTGCTGAACCGGCAGAATCTTCAGCTGAAACCATAACAGCAGAAGAAGTTGTGGAGAAAACAGAATAAAAGCTGAATTTCGTTTCACAAGATGTAGTACATGGGTATTATGTAACAGACATGATCTTGTTGTTTAAGACCAAAAGCCCAGTAAGTACGCGGAAAAACGGAAAAAAGTGGTTTACAAAAGCTTGTCAATTTGATTATAATAGACAATAGTTTTGAAGGGTGAATTGCTTTTATACGATCAATTCATGAGAGGTGTTTTTGAGATGATAAATGCAATTCAGGAGTACATCGACTATCTGCATAACGTAAAGAAGACTTCGTATAATACAGAAATCTCATATGAGCGTGATCTCCGGAAGGCTGCAAATTATTTTGGGGAGCAGGAAATCACGGATTTTACACAGGTCACTGAGACAAACCTGAACTCATATGTTCTGCATTTGGAGAAGAATCACATGTCTCCGGCAACTGTTTCGAGAAGCATTGCTTCGCTTCGCTCATTCTATCGTTACATGATGAAGGAGAAGAAGATCGATACAGATCCGACTGAGAAGCTGAAGCCGCCGAAGGTGGATAAGCATGCACCGGAGATTCTGACAAAAGAAGAGATCAAACTGCTGCTGCAGCAGCCGGATACGTCTACGCCAAAGGGGATTCGCGATAAGGCGATGCTTGAGCTGCTCTATGCGACAGGAATACGTGTAAGTGAGCTGATTCATCTGGGAGTGAAAGATTTGAATCTGCAAATGGGGTATATCACGTGTTCAGAGCGCGGCAGAGAGCGGAACATTCCGTTTGGTGCTTCTGTGCTGAAAGCAGAGAAGCAGTACCTGCAGGAGGCGCGGGACGTGCTTCTGAAGGGCAGGGAAAGTGATATTCTCTTCACCAACTGTCAGGGAAATCCCATGAGCCGTCAGGGATTCTGGAAGGTTCTGAAGGTTTATGTGAAAGATGCAAAGATTGAGAAGGATATTACGCCGCATACGCTGCGTCACTCCTTTGCAATGCATCAGCTGCAGGACGGCAAGGATCTTAAGACGATTCAGGAAATGCTCGGTCATGCAGATTTGTCGACAACACAGTCCTACATGGAGTCACTGCAGATGCAGTGATAAGCAGTTCCATAAAGAGTAAGGAGAAAAAGACCGTTATGTCAGAATCTTCTGATATAGCGGTTTTTTGCGGAAAAAGAAATGGCATTTGAGGAAATAACAAAATTACCGACACCTGAAGAAATCAAAGAACAGATTCCGTTTTCGGATTCTCTGAAACAGCTGAAAGAAGAACGTGACGAGATGATCCGGGACGTCTTCACCGGAAAATCAGACAAGTTTCTGGTTATGATCGGACCGTGTTCAGCGGACAATGAGGATGCAGTGCTGGAGTATGTTACGCGTCTGGCCCGCGTACAGGATGTTGTAAGTGACAAACTGATCCTGATCCCGCGTATTTATACGAATAAGCCGCGTACTACAGGCAAGGGTTACAAGGGAATCGTGCATCAGCCGGATCCTGACAAGAAACCGGATCTTGCGACGGGCCTGAAGGCCATGCGCCGGATGCATATCCGTGCCGTGGAAGTATCAGGTCTGACGGCGGCAGATGAGATGCTATATCCGGCAAACTGGAGCTATGTATCGGATTTCCTCTCGTATGTGGCGATCGGCGCGCGCTCGGTAGAGAACCAGCAGCACCGTCTGACCGTATCAGGCATTGACATTCCGGCAGGCATGAAGAATCCGACCAGCGGGGATTTTTCTGTTATGATTAATTCAGTAATCGCCGCGCAGTGTCCGCATACATTTGCCTACCGCTCGACAGAGTGCCGCACAACCGGAAATCCGCTGACGCATACAATCCTGCGCGGCGCGACCAATAAGCACGGCAATTCGATCCCGAACTATCACTTTGAGGATCTGGAACTGCTGCTGGAAAAATATGATGAGACGACGCTGGTCAATCCGGCGTGCATCATCGACACGAATCATTCCAATTCAGACAAAAAATATGAACAGCAGCCGCGGATTGCCCGTGAGGTTCTGAACAGCAGAAAATACGATGCGCGGATCGAGAAACTCGTCAAAGGCCTGATGATCGAAAGCTATCTCGTGCCGGGTGCACAGAAGATCGGCTGCGACCATGTATACGGAAAGTCTATCACGGATCCGTGCCTTGGCTGGGAGGAATCCGAGCGGCTGATCTACGAGATCGCGGAGCTGGTATAGGAGAGAATAGGAGTAAAGTATGAAATTAACAACCCGCGGGAGGTATGGGCTGCGCGCCATGATCGATCTTGCGGTTCATGAGCAGGAGAGTGCGGTTTCAGCACAGAGCATTGCGGAACGGCAGGATCTGTCAGAGCGGTATCTGGAGCAGCTGATCCGCGCCATGAAGAAAGCCGGACTGGTGGAGAGTATCCGCGGCGCAGGCGGCGGGTACCGGCTCGCGCGGCCGGCAGACCAGATTTCGGTCGGTGATATTTTAAGAGCGCTTGAGGGAAGCATTGATGCAGTTTCCTGTCCGGCCATTACCATTGAGGGAATGAAGGATACAACTGCGCAGGAAGGAAACAGCAGCGGCAGCGGTGAAGGCGATACAGCAATCGCGAAGGAGCTGATCGAGAAATTTGATCTGGATCAGTTTGCCCTGGCGGGAAGCGGATGCGAGGGCGCGGACTGGTGTGTGACGAAATATGTCTGGAAGCGGATTAACGATGCAATTGCACAGGCAGTTGATTCAATCATGCTGGACCAGCTTGTAGAGGAAAGCCGTATGCTGCTTGCAGGAAAAGGTGACGTGAAGCCGTCTTCGCTGTGTTAAAAGCATGGAACAGATCTCTTCTCCGGGCGGAACTTGAACGATGGGCAGCGGGGTGAAATAAGAGAAAAATGATTTATATGGATAATGCCGCGACGACGCGGATGTGCCCCGCAGCGGTGCAGGCAATGCAGCCGTATCTGACAGAGTTTTACGGCAATCCTTCTGCAATGTACCAGGCAGGACGCAGGGCCAGAGAGGCGGTGCGCAGAAGCCGGGATATCATCAGCGCGATGCTCGGAGCAAAGCCGGATGAGATCGTTTTCACCTCCGGCGGAACAGAAGCGGATAACTGGGCGCTGACCGCCGTACTGGAGGCAAAAAAAGAACAGGGAAACCATATTATTACAAGCCGGATTGAACATCCGGCTGTATTGCGTACATGCGAATATCTTTCCCGTGTCCGCGGAGCAGAGATCACTTATCTGGAACCGGATGAAAATGGCGTGATCCGGCCGGAGACAGCTGCCGCGGCAATCCGCCCTGACACAATTCTCATGTCAGTCATGACGGCGAATAATGAAGTCGGAACGCTGCAGCCTGTGGCAGAACTCGGGCGTCTGGCACACGCAAACGGCATTTTGTTTCATACCGATGCCGTGCAGGCCTTCGGACACATGCCGCTTTCGGCAGATGAGATGGAAATTGATCTGCTCTCTGCGAGCGGTCATAAGTTTTTCGGACCGAAGGGGTGCGGATTTTTGTATATCAGAAAAGGCGCCGGGATCGGCTCCATGATCCGGGGCGGCGCACAGGAATACAACCGGCGGGCCGGCACGGAAAATGTACCGGGAATTGTCGCTATGGGTGCTGCTGCGGAGGAAGCGGAGCAATGGATGGAAGACCGCATGCGGCATGAGACGGAACTGCGCGATTATATGATTGGACGCATGCGGACGGAAATACCGGGTGTTCAGCTGAACGGACATCCGGAACGGCGGCTGCCCAATAACGTCAGTCTGCAGTTTCCGGGAATCAGTGCGGAATCTGCCCTGATCCGGCTGGATCTGCAGGGGATCGCGGCGTCAGCCGGGTCGGCCTGTTCCACAGGTTCGCTGGAACCCTCACATGTACTGCTGGCGATGGGACGCAGCCGGGAAGAGGCGTTTCAGTCGCTGCGGTTCACCTTGTCTTATGAGACGACGCGCGATGAGGTGAATCAGGTTGTGGAAGCGATGAAGCAGATCTGTAATCATGGTTCGTGCATGGAAACAAAGTAAAGGAACAGACAGTCTATGAATAAAACAGTTGTTGTCGGAATGTCGGGCGGTGTGGATTCTTCTGCAGCCGCATATCTTCTGAAAGAACAGGGTTATCAGGTGATCGGCATCACGATGCAGATCTGGCAGGATGAGAATACCGCTGTTCTGGAGCAAGAGGGCGGATGCTGCGGCGTCTCTGCAGTGGAAGATGCCGGGCGTGTTGCGGAGGTGCTCGGGATTCCGTACTATGTTGTCAACTTCAGAGATATCTTTCAGCGCCGGGTGATTGATTATTTTACAGAAGAATATCTGGCCGGGCGCACACCGAATCCCTGTATCGCGTGCAACCGGTACGTTAAGTGGGAGGCGCTTCTGGAGAAAAGTCTTCAGATCGGGGCGGATTATATCGCGACAGGCCATTATGCGACGATTGCATCCCGCGAAAACGGGAGACTGGCTGTCAGTAATTCTGTTACGGCCGAAAAGGATCAGACCTACGCGCTTTATAATCTGACACAGGAACAGCTGTCCAGAACACTGCTTCCTGTGGGAAGCTATACGAAGCCGCAGATCCGGGAAATCGCAGAAGCGGCGGGGCTTCCGGTGGCACATAAGCACGACAGCCAGGAAATCTGCTTTGTGCCGGACGGTGACTATGCCGCGTTTATCGAACGGGAACATACGGGAGCCGTGCCGCCGCCCGGAAATTTTGTGACGAAGGACGGACAGGTGCTCGGACGCCACAGAGGCATCACACATTATACGATCGGACAGCGCCGCGGCCTGGATCTTCCGATGGGACGGCGCGTATTTGTGACGGAGATTCGTCCGGAAACCAATGAGGTGGTAGTTGGTGAACACGAGGATGTTTTCACAGATACACTTTTGGCTGATCATCTGAATTTCATGGGAATACCGGAAATGCAGACCGGAGAGAGCGGGCTGTTTCTGACAAAAATCCGGTATAATCACAGAGGTACACTTTGTGAGATAACAAAGACGGGCGTGGATGAAATCACATGCCGGTTCCGGGAACCGGTGCGCGCGGTGACACCCGGCCAGGCAGTTGTGTTCTATACAGAGGACGGCTGTGTGGCAGGCGGCGGAACGATTATCCGCTGAACCGGTGTTTTGATCCGGGTTTGAACGCAGTGGATCAGTCCCCTTCTTAAGGGGAGCAGAGTGCCGGACGGGAGAATGAAACAGAAAAAGGATCTTGACGCGGCTGCGGACGGAGGGAAATAACTATGACAGCAGATATACATATGCACACATCGTTCTCAACAGATTCGGAGACGCCGGTCGAGGAGATGGTCGAGAAGGCAATTGCATGCGGAATGAATACGATCTGCATCACCGACCATCAGGACTATGGTCTCGCAAAGCCGGGTTATTTCCAGGTGGATCCGAAGGCTTACTGGGAGAAAATGGAGCAGGTGCGCGATACGTACCGGGACCGGATCCGGATTCTGACCGGTATTGAGATCGGCATGCACATGGATTACCGGAAGGAAATTGAGTCATTTATTCATGCATATCCGTTTGACTTTATTCTTGGTTCTGTGCACCTGGTAGACGGCATTGATCCGTATGACCGCGCATTATATCCGGGAACAGACGACGTCATGTACCGGCATTATTTTGAACAGACGCTGGAATGCGTGCGGCATATTGACGGATTTCAGTCGCTCGGACATCTCGACTATGTGGTCCGCTACGGTTACGACAGAGATGTGTATTCTTATGAAAAATATGCAGACGTCATAGATGAAATATTAAAGGAGCTGATCGCGCGCGGCATTGCGCTGGAAGTCAATACCGGCGGATATAAGAGCGGGATCGGGTATCCCAATCCCCACCCGGACGTTCTCCGACGTTACCGGGAGCTGGGCGGCGAGCGGATCACACTGGGCGCGGACGCGCACAATCCCGCCTATATCGGCTATGAATTTGCCCGTGCGGAGAAGGTGATCCGGGACGCAGGATTCAGAGAAATAACCATTTATGTGGGTAAGAAACCTGAATTTTTGGTAATTCCTTCAAATTAATCACATTTTTCATGGGAATGTTCTACATTTTGCCATGAGAAATCACTTGATTTCCTGTTTTTATTTCGGTACAATATAAATGTTTAAGTTTTAACAAAAAGGATTTGGCAGGAGGAAAAAATTAGTTATGGCTGATGCAGTAAGAGTTGCTATTAATGGTTTCGGAAGAATCGGACGTCTGGCATTCAGACAGATGTTTGGCGCAGAAGGTTTTGAGATTGTTGCAATCAACGATCTGACAAGCCCTGACATGCTGGCTTATCTTCTGAAATATGATTCCACACAGGGAAGATACGCTCTTGGCGATAAGGTTTCCAACACAGATCATTCCATCATCGTTGACGGAAAAGAGATCGAGATCTACAAGGAAGCTGACGCAAAGAACCTTCCGTGGAAAGAGCTTGATATCGATGTTGTTCTGGAGTGCACAGGTTTCTATACCTCCAAGGCAAAATCTCAGGCACATATCGACGCAGGCGCTAAGAAGGTTATCATCTCCGCACCGTCAGGAAATGACCTTCCGACTATCGTTTACAACACCAACCACGAGACACTGACAGAGAATGACGATATCATCTCTGCAGCATCCTGCACAACAAACTGCCTGGCTCCGATGGCTAAGGCTCTGAATGACCTGGCTCCGATCGAGTCCGGTATCATGTGCACAATTCACGCTTACACAGGTGACCAGATGATCCTTGACGGACCGCAGAGAAAGGGCGACAAGCGCAGAAGCCGTGCCGCAGCTGAGAACATCGTTCCGAACAGCACCGGCGCTGCAAAGGCAATCGGCCTTGTTATCCCGGAACTGAACGGCAAGCTTATCGGCGCTGCTCAGCGTATCCCGACCCCGACAGGTTCCACAACCATCCTGACAGCTGTTGTCAACGGCGAAGTTACTGTTGATGAAGTCAATGCAGCTATGAAGGCACAGGCTACAGAGTCCTTCGGTTACAATGAGGATCTGATCGTATCCAAGGATATCGTCGGCATGACCTATGCATCTCTGTTTGATGCAACACAGACCATGGTTATCCCGGCAGGCGACGGCAAGACACAGGTTCAGGTCGTTTCCTGGTACGACAATGAGAACAGCTTCACATCCAATATGTGCAGAACCATCAAGTACTTCGCAAAGTTCGTAAAGTAATTGATCCGGATCTGATATAAGCAGACCTTACCGGGTCCGGTCTTAGGACCGGACCCGTTCTTTTGCGCGTTAGAAATGAGC
>JAFRGW010000118.1 GCA_017433615.1 Eubacterium sp. | reverse complement strand
TTGCAGGTGCACTGGCACTGAACATCCAGTTTACAGAAGTCAAGGCAGAGATCGCAGACGGCATCACTGTCAAGGCGGGCGAAGACGAGGAAGAAGATGCTGCAGCAAATGAAGATGCAGACAGTGAAGAGGAAGACGAAGAAGAAACAGGCGTTGTTACCGTCGAGTCTCAGGCACTGAACACATCTGAAATCACAGCAAACGGCAGCGCTGCAAAAGGTAAGATCGGCGTTGGCGTTGCAGTCGCAATCAACATTGTTAATTATGAAAACATCGCAGTCGTCGGTGATTCCACAGTTGAAGCGGATAAGCTGAACGTTGAAGCAAAGCTGATTCCGGAAGACAAGGATGACGATGATGACGACAGAGATGATGAGGAGAAGGAAGAAGAGAAAGAGGATGCAGATGATGACACAGACTGGTTTGGCGATCTGATCAAAGAGGCAGTCACCGATCTGGTTAATGAGATCATCGATGCAACCGGACTGTCAAGCGTATTTGGTGACAGCGCTGCGGAGACAATCGGCGGTATTATTTCTGACGCCGTAAAAGACGCAAAAGATGCACTGCTTGAGGGAACCGGACTGGAAGAGCTGCTGAACGGAAATCCGTATGAGCAGGTCAAGACAAACCTCTCCAATCTTCAGGCACTGTTCCTGGATCTGCCGAATCAGCTGAAAGCCGAGCTGGAAACACTCGCAAAAGAGATGATCAGCGAGCAGACAGGAGGTCTGCTGGGCGCAGGAAGCAATGACAGCGATGAAGGCGGCAACGGCAACGATGACAGCGAGCCGACAAACTGGAAAGAGACCTGGTCAAAGATCTGGACAGAGACCAAGACAGAACTGATTGAGTATCTGAAGACAGATGCATGGAAGGCTGTTCAGGAAACAATTCTTTCCCATGTTATCGAGATCGTTCAGCCGCTCATCCAGAGCTATGTGAATCCGGCAAAACCGGGTGAACCGATTCCGGAAAATGAGAAGCTGACGGTTCAGATCAAGAATGCGTTCATGGATAAAGACAAAGGCATCCTCAAGGAAGTCTGGACAAAAGTATCCACGGGCGTAACAGATATCCTGAAGAAAAAGGTAGATGCATTCAAGAACAAATCTGGTGATTCCGATAATACAGATAATGCAGATGATTCTAATGGTTCCAAGAATGCAGCGCTGTTTGCAGCCGGATCATTTGATACGGAAGCAATTCAGGAGAAGATCAAGGCAAAACTGTCCAGTATTGTTGATGATGTGTCAACAACTCTGACAGAAGGTCTTCTAGATATCGACAAGCTGAAAACATTCTTCTCAGGCAAGGTCGGCGACAAGCTGAAAGCAAACCTGAAGAGTGCAGTCAGCAAATTTGGTGCAGCACTTACCAATGCGGCACTGGATCAGATCGCAGGAATGCTCGGTGGAGCTCCGGCAATCGAAGAAGATACCTACGGACACAAGTTCACAACAGAAGCAGTTGCAGGTGCCGGCGGTGAGAAGGCAGCAGTTGCAGGTTCAGTAGCAATTGCAGTCATTGACGGAACAACCAAAGCCGAGATCAAAGGCACAGCAGCAGGTTCTGAAAACAATGTGACAGTCGCAGAAGATCTTGTAGTCCTTGCAGAAGGAACGCAGGTAGAGAAGACAGTTGCATCTGCATCTGAGGACAGCCGCGGCAAAGCCGATGACAACCTCAATGCAGGAACCAACGACGATGGTGAGAAGGTCGGAACTGAGACGAAGTCCAGCAAGATTGACACCATTGACAATGTAAAGATCAATGTCGGTGCAGGCGGAACAGCAACAGCTGAGGAAGTGAAGGAAGAAAACAGCAAGTCTGCTGCCAAGATTACAGTGAAAGCTGATGACGGCAGAAAGCTTCGCAACATCACCATCACTTACGTGAAACCTGACGGCACAAAGGTAACCCTCGAATATCCGGTTCCGAAGAATAATCTGATCGAGACCGGTTTTGGAAAAGCGTATTCGTTTGATGTACCGAAAATCGGCGAGGCGACAGACGGTAAAGTTCAGGTTACAATCTTTGGTTCCAAGGAAATTGAGATCAAAGAAGGAACAGAACTTACCTATAATATCGTATTTGTTGATAAGCATACCGTCTTTGAAGATAACGTCAATGTGACGTCATCCGACAATGGCGCGGCATCTATCAGCAAAAAGGATATTTCCGGAAATTATCCGTCCCTTAAGGAAGGTGAGACATACTATCAGTATAATATCACCCCGATTCCGATGGGTGACTACATCGTAAAAGACAAAGTCATCACGATCAAGTACATCGATAAAGACGGCAAGGAACAGACGGTTACCCGTCATATCTCAAAAGACGATTCTGATGAGATCTGGGTTGCTGTATGTAACCGCACCGATGATACGCTGTTATCAATCTCTCAGGGAGCACTGGCTACAGAAGACGGTCTCACCAATATCGAGATTGAGAAAGGCTCATTGGTTGATATTTCAATCGCCTATATCGGTAAGTACGAAGTGAGTGTTGTCTCCACTGAAACAACAGGTGAAGGAGAAGACGCTCAGACATCGGTAACGATATGGACGCCTTCAAAGAAGGACGAAAGCGATTCCGGCAAATATACCAACACGTATAAGATCTCCGATAAAGAAGACGAGAGCAAAACGGCCGGCACAGTGAAGGTGCTGAACCTCGATGCACAGAATGAGGGCGCTAATCTTCACGCAGCTTATGAAGATCGTATTGCTATCA
Source organism: Eubacterium sp. (assembly GCA_017433615.1). Taxonomy (GTDB): domain Bacteria; phylum Bacillota; class Clostridia; order Lachnospirales; family Lachnospiraceae; genus CADBRN01. Next base: position 17,726 of record JAFRGW010000118.1, on the reverse strand, counting down.
TCGTCAAGGCAGAAAAAGGCTACAAGCTTGACAAGCTTGCGTACGACTTCAGCTATGAAGAAGACGGCGTGATGCAGGATGGAGATGAAAGGGCAATCGTCACAAAGGACAATTCCATTATTGATCCGGACGGCGGTATTGCATATCGCTTCTATATACCGAAAGGCTACACGCAGATCATCGTCAACTTCGTAAAGGCAACAGAGGAAGAGCAGCAGGCTGAAGCATCAAAACAGGACGAAGACGAGAAGAAGAAAGACAACGGCAAGACCATCGGCGCAGGTGCAGGCTTTGCATGGACCTGGGTTGACCTTCAGGTCATCGCTGCTATCGGCGACAACCGCAAGGTGACAACCGGAACAGCTGATATTCGCGCAACCTCCAAACATGAGACCGAGACATCCGGCGTTGCAGGTACAGACCCGCTCGCAGGCGCATCTGAATCCTCAGATGAATCTGAGACGAAGAAAGACGTTTCTCTGGATGCCAGTGTCGCTGTTACCGTGATTGACGACGAAATCAAAGCTTCGGTTGGCAACGGCACAGTCATTACCACAACCGGCAATGACACAATTCGTATCGATGCAGAAGATCCGGATTCCGGATTTGTAAACTTCAACCTCTCTGCAAAACAGGAAGGTAAGACCGTTACAAAGGCAACTTCCTTCGCAGCAGGCAAGTCCACTGCAGTCGGTGCAAGTGTAACTGTAAATATCACCAATTCTGATGTGAAGACCGAGATGAACGGAAGCCTCAATGCTGCAGGCAAGGCAAGCTTCCGCGCAGAGACCTTCAATCAGGATGACAGCGTTGCCCTTGCAACAGCAATGGGCGCAGACGTCGATCGTTATCTGAACAAGTTCGCCAAAGGCAAAGAGAAGACGCAGGAAAATGCAGACAAACTTCTTGCCGGCGAATACTTCAAGGATGATGACAAGAAGACCGACGAAGAAAAGAAAGACGAGAAGAAGCCGACTGATACAAACAAGAAGCTCAATGAGACACTGGAGAAAAACGGCGAAAAGGACGAAGATGGTAATCCGGTTAATAAGACCGATTCCAACGCAAACCTTTCCTCCAATGTTCTGAAGAGTCAGGATGCCAAGGCACCGGCAACCGGAAACGGTAAAGAAGGAAGCAACCTTCCGTCCGATAAGGCAACCGAAGGCATTAACAAGGGCAATGCGGCAGGAGATCAGAGCCAGCCGAATGCCGACCAGACAGAAGAGCAGAAGTATCAGGTTGCAGCAGCCGTCGGCCTGAATATCACAGGTCACAAGGCAAATGTCACAATTAAGGGTGACATCAATGCAGCAGCAATCGAGGCAGCTGCTACCAACAACGGCAACTTCATGACAAAGGGTACCGGACTTGCCATGAGCACGGCTCCGAAGTCCAACTCCCTTGCAGCAGGTGTCACTGTCAGCGTAGACAACAACGAAGCAACCGTAGATACCTACGGTGCACTGAAAGCTGTTGCTGAAGCCGCTGCAGAAGATACCGAAGAGAAAGAAGTAACCGGTGACATTGATCTGAAGGCAACGACAACCCAGAACATGGACGGCAAGTACAAAGGCCTCCTGGCGGCACAGGCAATCGCAGGTGCGGTCAGCGGTGAGGACGGACACTTCTCCATCGCTGGCAGCGTCGTAGTCGTAGTAGATCACGCTAAGACACTCGTTAATGTACACGGCGGCACGAAGGAAGCTCCGGTTGAGATCAAGGGCGACCGCATTACCGTGCAGGTGTATGACAAGACCAAACTGGCAGTCCGTGCAGGCGGCGTCAGCGTATCCAAGGGATCTGACGCAGGTGTCGGTGCAGCAATTGCAGTGGTCTATGCAAATGACGTAGTCGATGTCAACATTGGTGACAATATCAAGATCGAAGGCGCAAGCCTCGCAATCCTCGCAGAGAAGGCACGCGTTGACTTCAGCGATTTCGAGAGCGCAGTCGGACTGGATACTTTCATCACCGATACAACGAACGTACCGAAAGATGACAAAGACAATGTCGACAAGGGTATCATCAACCTCGACAAGAATCCGGAAGGTAAGGACAAAGTTGACGATGATGCTACCTACAAAGTAGAGATCAACGTAACAACTGAAGATGCAGTCGGTATGATGGATGCACTCAACGTGCTTTCCTCCACAAACTACTATGTCGAGGCAATTGCAGGCTCGATCATGAGCAGCTCTGCTAAGGATAGTAACGCATCTGTGGCAGGCTCCATTGCACTGCTGTTCTTCTACAACACAGTGAATGCATCACTTGGAAACAACGTAACAGTTGACCTTTCCGGAACGCAGTACACAGTATATGTGGATGCAAAAGGAAACCGCTATCTGGTTCTCGACGGCGACGTATATGAAGAAAATGAAAATGGTACCCTCGAGGATACCGGATTCAAGAGTGACGTATTCGGCGCGACAGCAGAAGCAGAGAAAGAAACAATCAAAGAAGTAGAATACACCGTTTACAAAGTCGGCGATAAGACCTATTATCTCGGCTCTGACGGCAAAGTCTATGAGATGCAGAATAAAGTTCTGGTTGAGAGCAAAGTCACAAAGGCAGTCCTCGGCGGAAAAGCAACAGAAGAGACCGAGACAAAGGGCATGCTTCTGAATGCAAAGGATGATGCAAATGTACGCATCCTTGCCGGCTCTTTAAGTGCAGCTCCGTCCAAGGCCGGTGTCGGTCTGACCGTCGCTGCCCTTGCAAACGAAGACGAGGTCACATCCTCTGTCGGTAATGACGGAACAATCACCATCAACGGTGGTGGCTACGACCAGCGCGCAACAGTTTCCGCAGATATTATGGTGGTAACTGTATCCGCATCGATCGCAAACGGAGCAAAAGAATCTGATGCAACAGTCGGCGGTGCAATCAACGTCGTAGCAGCAGACAACTCCGCAAAAGCAACAGTTGGTGAAAACACAAAGATTACAGCAGCAGACGATACTTCCGTTGTCAGCGGCGCAGATACAGATCTGATTCTGATCTCTCTGTCAGCGGCAGGCGGAAAATCCAAAGTCGCAGCAGGCGGCACAATCGCAGTTGTAGTCGACAACGCAGACGCAGAAACAATTATCGGAAAAGATGCGAAGATCGAGAGCACAGAAGGAAGCGTAACGCTCGAGAGCGATAATCACGAGATGCTGGTTAACGTTCTGGCTGCAGCATCTGCAGCTCCTTCCAGCAAGGTTTCCGCAGCCGGAACGATTGGTGTTCTGGTATCTGCAACAAAGGCACTGGTCAAAGTAGAAGACGGTGCAGAACTGAAGGCTAAGAAAGATGTCAATGTCCTGACAGACACATCCAGTGAACTCGTTGAAGTTGCGGCAGCACTTTCTGTCGGCGGCAGCGCAGCTGCAGTTGGTGCGACCATCGTGGTCAATGTGCTTGAGCGCACTGCAGAAGTGGTTATGGGTGTGCTGGACAACGAAACAGGCGAAACTGTCAGCGGTGTTACCGCAACTGCGGAGACAGGCAGTGTACTTGTACAGTCTGCAGGCGAAGACATGAATGTCATCGTCGGGCTGGCGGCAGCCGGAACTGCTGACGGCAACGCAATCAGCGGAACCATTCCGGTGGTTGTATCCAACACGAAGATTCATGCAGGTGTTGGCGAGAACAGTAAGATCACAGCCGGCGATTCCATTGGTGTCATTACCAATCTGGACGACAGCATGTATGTATTTGCAGGCGGCGTCGCAGCTGCAGGCGGATCTGCAGGTGTCGGCGGAACCATCGGCACACTGGTCATGAATAACGATGTGGCTTCTACAGTTGCCAAGAACGCAGTTCTCAACTTTGGAACAGTCGCAGGCGGTACAGGCATGACAACTGCAACCAACCGTGAGCAGAAGCGCAGAGGCGCATTTGTCGAGGCGAACGCACACGATACTGTCGTGAACGCAGGTGTCGCGGCAGGTGTCGGCAGCACGGCAGGCGTTGCGGGAACGATTGTGACAACGGTCGTTACAAACAAAGTTAAGGCGACTGTGGAAGACGGGGCGAAAATAACAGCAGGCACCGGTGAAGAAACCTCCGGCGATGACGACGGGGAGTACCACATATCAGTCGATGCGGAAGACGACTCGCTGATATTCGGATTCGCAGGTGCGCTGGCGGCATCCTCTAACGCAGGCGTCGGCGCGACGATCAACACGATGGTATTCAACAAAGAAGTTGAAGCGCGTGTTGGCGATGGCGCGGAACTTGAGACAAACGGCAACGTTCGTGTTAATGCGGACGATGACAGCAAACTGATCCTCCTGGCAGTCGGATTTGCAGCAGGCGGCAGCGTCGGTGTTGCAGGCGATGTCAACGCGATGATCTACAACGATACGACGACAGCATCCCTCGGCGGAAAAGTGAAAGCCGGCGGAAATGTCGACGTAACAGCGGACTCTGACAACTTGCTGGTCAATGTGGCAGCCGGCTTCTCCTATGGCGGATCAGCCGGTGTATCAGCTGTCGCAGTTGTCACCTATTTCAAGGGACAGACAACAGCAGAAGTCAGAGATAACGCAGAACTCGGCACAGCAGACAAGAAGATCGGCGGCAATGTCAATATTAAAGCAGACTCCTCCGAACTGGTCACCGCGGATGCGGCCGGTATGGCAGGCGGCGGTTCAGCAGGTATCGGCGGAACAGTCGATGTCATCGTGACAAAGCTGACGACGAAAGCGACGACAGGCGATAAAGTCAAGATCTATGCAGATGGTGATATCAACATCGATGCAAAGGATACCTATGATCTGGTAGCAGTTGTTGCAACGGTCGCAGGCGGCGGTTCAGCAGGCGTCGGCGTGACGGCACTTGTCAGTGTCAGCTATGCCACTATTACAGCAGCCATCGGCACAAACAACGTGATCGACGGCAAAAACATTTCAGTCAAGGCAGCTGACAACCGTGACATCATCTCTGCAGACGGCACCGTTGCAGTCGGCGGCTCAGCCGGTGCGGGCGCGACAGTTACAGTTGTTGTCAGCGGCACAAAGATGAGCCAGGATGCACATGATACCATCTACGGCGAAAAGACCATCGGCGGAAAAGTTTACAAGGTTTACGACTACCAGGTCAAACCGGACGATAAAAAGAGCAAGATCACGCTGTACAAAGCGGATAAAGAAGACACTTATTACTGGTATGTCAAGAAGACCAAAACAGTCCGGGTCGATGAAAAAACAACAAGAGAAGTAACCTATTATGATTTCGTTCCGTATACCGGAAACGTCAATCCGGATTATCTGGATCACTGTGGATTTGATCCGGTTCTCCAGATCGACACAGCATTTGAAAACAGCAACAGCGCAGCCAGAGAACACTGGACGGAAGATGACAGCAAAGAACTGAAAGAAATGCTGGAAGGCGACGGTCAGTATGCAGGCAGCGAAGACTACAGTGAGTATGGCCAGGGCGGCGAACAGACCGGAGATGATTATAAGACAGATCAGTTCGACAAGACCGCTGAGGGCGAAGGTATCACCTATCACTCCAGCGGCATTGAGGGACTGAGTGATTCTGTTTCCGCATTTGTCGGCGCAGGCAGCAAAGTCACGGCAGTTGAGAATATCGAAGTGATATCCTCTGATGTTCCGGATCTCCTGGTGATCTCCGGTACTGTTGCAGGCGGCGGCGGAGCAGGCGTCGGTACCGGCGTTACCGTTGCAGTTCTTCACAGCAACGTAAATGCACAGGTAGAAGATACCGCACAGCTCAAAGCAGGAAAAGACATCACAGTCAGAGCAACTTCCGGTTCTGCAGGTTACAAGGCAGACGAAGCGGTTCAGAAGCTTACCGGTATGGAAAGCGACAACAACCCGCTGCTCAAAGGCGAAGGCGAGAACAACATGATCGTCAGCGCCAACAAGAAGGCCGATGATGACATGGCGGCCGGCAAGGCAACGGATGAGGCACAGAAGGATAGTAAAGCAGAAGAAACTTCTACCATCCGTCTGATCTCCGTAACAGCAGCCGGCGGCGCAGCAGGTGTTGCAGTCAGTGCTGCAGTCCTGATGGTCTACAGCGAAGTCAATGCAAAGATGGAAGGCGATATCCTTGCCGCACAGAACGTGTATGTCGAATCCGGCATGAAATTCGGTAAAGTATTTACCGCAAATGTCGGCGTGGCAGGCGGTGCGGCAGCAGTCAATGCATCGGTCTCCATTGCATACTTCAGCGGCGAATCAAATGCGATTATCGGCAAAGATGCAAAGGTTTCCAACGTAACAGGAACCATCAAAGTACACACAGATGCAGTTACCAACGCAGATGTTGCAGCAGCATCTCTGTCAGGCGGTGCGGCGGCAGTCAATGCAGGCGTTGCACTTGCAAGCAACACAACATCAGTACGGAACGGCATCGAGAAGGACGTAACCATTAACGCACCGGAAGCGGCAGTGATCGTGACACACGATGCTTCTTCCGAGTCAGAAGCACTGATCGTTTCTGTAGCTGTCGGTGCAGTTGCGGTTGGTTCTACCGCGGCAGTCGCGCTCAATAAGCTGGAAGCTGTTTCCTTTATCGGAACCGATCCGCTGGCAAAAGAGCAGACAACCGGAACCGGCTCGCTTACAGCGAAGTCTCTGACAGTCACAGCGAACGCAGTTGCGGATACAGAGTCGATCGGCGTCGGCGTTGCAGGCGGCGCAATCGCAGTCAACGCATCGGTTGCAGTTGCACTCGGCTATGCGACGAACATCGCTGCAGTACATCGTATGCCGGTCACCCTGACAGGTGATATGGATGTAACCGCTGTTCTTACAGGCGATACGGACATCGTTACCACATCGCTGTCAGGCGGTCTGGTAGCAGCCGGCGCATCCGTTGCAGTTGCTCAGATCGGCAGCAGAAACGAAGCAATCGTCGATATAACAGACGCACCGCTCAAAGCGGCAAGTCTTGACATCAACGCAGGCACGGCAGATAAGCCGAACAACACACAGGCAACTGTCCTTGGCATCACCGGTTCTGCCGGCGGCGTGGCAGCTAACATCAACGTTGGTCTCGCGTTCAACAAGGGCAACAACGGCGCTTACCTGAGAGGTACGTCCGGTAAGACCAGTACGGAAGAAGAATCCCGCAAGGATGTCACTCTGACCGGTGAAAAAGGCCTGAATGTTCTGGCAAACGGCAACGGCCGCGCATACACCGCACTCTACAGTGCAGCGATCGGCGCAGCATCCGTCAACATCTCTGTCGGACTTGCAAAACTGGAAAACACCCAGGAAGCGATCGTGGATATCGATGGCTATATTGAGGCAGGCAAAAAAGAAACTGCTGAGGCAGGCGAAAAAGGAACTGCTCCGGTAAATGTCATCGCCACACAGAATCTGAAGGAAGGCAGCCGCACAGGCTACAGCTTCCAGAAACGTGACAACGACGGAAACGACCAGGGTGAAGAGAAGATCACATTTGGCAACACAGATACAATGGCCAAGGCATATCTCTTCACCGCAGGTGCAGGGCTGTTAACAGTCAATGCAAGTGTTGCACTTGCACTTGCTGACAGCACAAACCGTGTGAAACTCGGAGCAAAGAACCTGGATGCAGACACTGTTACAGTGATCAGCGGCGGCACATCCAAAGCGGACACAACCGTTGACAAGGCAGGCTTCGGCGTGCTCAGCATCGGTGTCCTGGATGGCTACACACGTGCATCCGGCACTTTCGAGGCATTTGTTGAGGCAAAAGACAACGGTACATTCAACATCAACACACTTGATGTAAACAATGAATATGTATCCGATGCCAACACAATTCTCACACCGGCATGCGGCGGTGTTTCTGCAAGCCTTGCAGAAGTCGGCACAAACATTTCCTATGCAGTGAACGAGACGAAGGTTACTACCGGCATTATCGGTACCGGAACCATCGAAGCTGCAGGAGATGTAAATGTAGAAACAAATGGTACAGTCAAAGCAAACGCTGCTGTAAACAAGCCTGAGATCCTCTCAGTTTCCGCAGTCAGCGTCAATGTAAATGTCGTTGATGCAGACAGCAATGCAGTCCAGACTGTCTATACGAAGGATGTCAGCATCAATACGGATGGAAATATCAATATACTGTCGACAACAGACGATGTAACAAAGGCAGCAGTCGGTCCGTCCGGCGGCAAGGCCGGCGTCGAGATCAGTCTGGTCGGCGCAACCGTGAACTCTGCAGAAGCTGTTTCTGCAACATCCAACACTGCATTCATGCAGGGCGGAACGCATACAGCAGCAGATGTCGTTGTCAAAGCAGATACAAAATCTGACGTAGATACAGCGTCCATCGAGGGAGTCAATGTTGGGCTTATATCTGTAGGAGACACGGCTCTCAAGTCTTATGCGAAGGATGATGCAGAAGCATACATCAAGGATGCGGATATTACAGCGACAGGCAGCGTAACTGTAAATGCACAGGTCGACACAGATTCCTATGCACTCGCCAAGAAGATCATGAGTGTCGGACTGTCCAATGACGAGAGCATCAGTGCAGAAGCAAAGATCGGTCAGAGCGAAGATGCGCCGCAGACCGTTATTGCAGGCATTGATGGCGGATCCGTCACGGCAGACGGAAATGTTACAGTAAATGCTGAGAACAAGGGCAATGCAAAGGCTGACGTCAAGAAAGGTCTGAATGTCAGTGCCAAGAATGTCATCGTCACTGTAATGCCGACAAGCAGCTGGTATAAGACAGAAGCGTATATTAAAGGAAATGCGGAAGTCACCTCCGGCAAAAACATCAAAGTAACCGCGAATGACCAGCCGACCGCAGACAGTGAAGCGGACGGCACAGGCATCGGATTACTTGTCAATGCCAGCATCACAAAGGGTGATAATACCGTAGTAACCAATAGTAACGTGGAAGTCACCGGCACACTCAAAGCGGAGGAAGGAATCTCCATCGTCAGTGATTCGAAAGCAACGCTGACATCCCTTACCAATGCGAAAGGCGGCGGATTCTTCTCAGGAGATGCACTCCTTGCAACGAATACGCTCAATCGTACCGGTAAGATTACCATTGGAGACGGTTCCTCGCTGACAGCAAATTATGGCAACATAGATATCCTCAATAATGGCGGCACCCAGGATGTAATTACGACAAAAGCCGCCATCGATACAGGCGGCGTCGTAGATCTGGGTACAATCCGCACAGTAGCAGATCTTGACAATGATCTCGATATCGAGATCGGCAGCGGCGTCAGCATCGTTGACCGCTTCAACACAGTCACCATCCGTAGTGATGCTTCCGTTGAAGAGATGAATATCAGATCTTCGTCTGACTGTTCCGGCCTCGGTGTAAGACCTGACGTCAGAAACACTGTAACAAATGACCTGTCATCAGATGTAACGATCGGCACAGCATCCGGTGATCAGACGACGATCGAAGGACGCTACGTCTACATCAGCGGTGAGATCGGTGAGCTCAACGAGTACATCTACGCATATGCAAAGGGCGCAGCACTCGGCGGCAATATTGACGCGTACAACGATATTACATCGAATATCACGTCAACAGTCACAACCAATAATCTCACAGTCATCGGTCATGACGCAGCAGAGATTTTCGCATCCACCCAGCCGGAATACGTCAGCGGCGGAAATATTCACAGCTACGCACGTGTACAGCTGAATGCGATTGGCGACGCTGCTTCAACCGGAAAAGTTGCCACAGAAGCGATTACAAAGGTCAACATTGGTGAAGGCTTCATCTTCAAGGGAGCATCCCTGGAGGTCGACACCGATGCGATGACAAAGAGCCGTGTTAACAGTGAGCGCCGGACAGGCGGTTTCATTGACAAGTACGTAGCCGGCTATAATCGCTTCAACGAAAAGACAACAGACAGCAAAGGCAATCCGATCGTTCATGAGCAGATGACCATGACAAATCCGGAGTTGTATCTGGGCGATGCAGCTGCAGGCATCTATATCGATGTCAGCGAACATAACGGCAAAGAGATGATCCGCGAGGTCGGCGTCAAGAACGGCGATCCGGTTGCATCAAACAGCTCGGATACACTTATCCTTAAGAACCTCGATAACTACCTGCCGGGATATGCTTCTCTCAACGGTGAGACGCCAGGCATGATCGTCTACGATCAGAGCGTGATCCCGCACGTGACGGTCACGAACAGCACGGACAAAAACATTATTTTCAAAAATGTTACATTTGAAAACAAAGGATTTGTCAATCCGAGAGTTTTTGTGAACGGCAAACGCTGGACGAAGACACTGGAGCACACAGCATACATACCGGAATTCAATGTCATTAATGCAGGCAAAGGAGATGTGACCCTGACAGGTCTGGTCCCGCTTTATAACGGCACGGCCACCTTTAAGTGGACAAATGCCGGCAAGGGCGGAAAGCTGACAGGAAAAGACAACATTGCGACTGCAACAATGGATACCGACGGCAAGAAGGTTCCTCCGCTGTGGGTGCACAACCTTACAATCAGCGGTGCATCTGAGATTGGTCATGTATCAACCGATGCACAAGGAAAGCCGATCGAAACCCCGTTCTATGTATGGGTTGTTGAGGACCAAAACGGTGCAGGTACTGTAAATGCAGCTGCGGCAGGTAATGTGGTCATGGATCTGACGGCAGTCCGCATCATCGAAACGGATGATCTGGAACATGCTGAAAAACCAGATCAGAATCCGCTGGAGCTCGACATCACAAACATCACATCCACGAATGGCGATGTAATCCTGAATCTGGAAACCGGACTCGATCTGTATACGCTGGACGGCGTATCTACCGTGACGATTCCGGTTCCGGGTACACTGGAGTATGGCGACAACGACAGCATTACACTGACAAACGACTACCAGATCACCGGCCGTGACAAATTGGAGTTCTATCTGGTTTCCTACGATCAGGCAACCGATATTTCCACATACGAGCTGCCGAATGGCACCTTCATCTACATGGATGCAGATGGAAATGTGCTCCGCATTGAAGAGGGCGGCACGATCTCTGAAGTCGCAAGTTACAAGTTTAATACCACGGAAGATGAAGAAGGTAATGTAAAAGTTACATCCATCGAAATCGGAAATGGTATTTCCATCAATCTTGAGGATGGAACCCTGACAGTCGATCAGGATATCTCATTTGAGGTTCTGCTGAAGACAGTCAAGGCCAGCTGGCTTGATACAGAAGGTCTCTTCAGCAATGACGAAGGTATTGTGATCCGTATCACAAAGGATGCCGGAACCGGAAAGCAGAGTGACGCAACAGATGCCCGCTACACACTGAAAAAGATCGGTGAGTGGGATGGTCTTACCTACTATCAGCTGGACGGCCAGATCCTTGACTATGAGCATTACAAGAATACCAGCGAGAAGGCGCCGATCTTTATCGCCGGATGGGATGTAAGTAATGATCAGGTTCACTTCTACCAGATCGCGGGATTGCTGACACCTAAAGACACAATCTACAACATTGACGAATTCAAAAACCTGATGGTCGACGGCGATTCCGTTGAAAAGCACGATGGAAACTACCGTGATAATCAGTCCAAAACAGCTGCCTTCTTCGGCAACGGAAAGGCTGATTATGGAGTTCAGCTGCTGAAAGTCAGTAAGCTCATAGATGTACACGCGAATGATTCTCATATGGCAGAAGACTTCCTTGGAAGTGGATTTGACGTAGAGATCGAACACAGCGGAAAAGACCTGACATATTACGTCATTGACGAGGGCAAAAAAATCAAACTCAGCGTGGTCAGAAGAGATCCGTTCGGTCTGACGCTTTCGCTTCCCGATTCGTCTGCCGATTCGTCTGACGATTCGTCTGCCGAAACCTATGAGTACCACAAGATCTATGAAGCGCTGAAGAATGTATACTGGGAAGCTTCTCTGGTAACGGAAATCGCGACAGTGGTTCCGGTTCAGGGTACGAACATCAAAATCGAAGCGAACAATAAAAAGAAAGACGCTTTCGTATTTACGGAACCGACTTACGATGGATGGTTCGGCTATGACTGGCATAAGCTTACGATTCAGGCAAACCAGTATGTTATCGATCTGAAGTATTTTAATCTCGTAGAGATCTCTGCATCTCTGTCAAACGAGAGCTACACAACGGAAGACCGATACATCGCAACAGACGGTACGATCACATACTATGTCTATCCGGTCTATGACCAGACAGGCAATCTGGTAAGTGGCAAGGCACACAAATTTACAGTAGATGAAAAAGGAAAAATCAAAGAGGATCCGGAAGGCATTGCTGTCACACTGACACAGCACGCTGACGTAAATGATACCGGTCTGATGATCCTGCACATTGGCAATGCATACGTGAAACTTGACAGTACAGATCTTGGCGTTGGCGCTTATGATCCGAATGAGGAGACAGGTCTGTATGATAAGAGCGCAGATGAACTGACAAGCTACTACTATTACTACATGGTAGATCCGGACACCGGAAAAGTGATCAATATATCATCTGACAGATACGTGGCAGTCAACAAAGATAATGAGATCAGCATTGTAAAAATTACGGATGGCACGCACAACGAAATCCTCGGAACCACAGGTCTGTGTAAACTGACAGTAAACACTGTAGAACAGACTGATCTGTGGGAAGCAACCGAAGGCAGTGTAGAGAGAAAGGACGGATCGACTACTGAAACGCTCACCGGAACGATCTACACAAAACAGGATGGTCTGAAGGAAATCTTCTACAAGGAATTTGTATCGGAATCCGACCCGGGTTACTATGCGACACGGGAAAAAACAGCAGGCCAGGACGGAACTCTTAAATGGGGCGATTGGACATTTACGACACTGAGCACGAAGGATTATGTTCAGACAGAAAGTGTTCTTGCACTGCTCGATGAAGAACCGCTCAGCATGCTGGTTAACAAGGCAGACGGCACAGCTGTTAAAGTGACTGATGACGAGGATGAGAACCACGTCGGCGTCATGAGAGGATCTGAAGTCCTTAAGACAGAGAAAGAAGAGCCGGTTGTTGATCAGGATGGAACAAAGACCGAAGTAGAGACAAAGTATTATCAGTACTATCATTATAATACTGAAACAAAAGAACTGGCGAAGCAGGATAAATATCAAGTCAGAGTCAAGACTACGACAGTCACCACGACAGTCACCACTACAGAAGGAACTGATACAAAAACAACAGTTACATCAGTAATCGATATCTTGAAACTCAATGACGACGATACGTTCACAGTAGCAGTTGAGAATGTATACTTCGACATGGAGAAAGTATATGCACTCGTCGGATCAATGTCCTATAAGGAAAACAATGAAGTCCACGAACTGTACGTATACGAGAACGATTATAATGTGGTGAAAAACGCGACGCTGCATCTGAAGAAACGGCCTGTTTATACGCTTGTGAACGGCATACTGACAGAAGTAACAGGCTACCTGCTCAGATGTGATAATGAGGGTCAGATGTATGTGAACGAGAATGCTTCTAATACAACGGAGAAGACCGGACTCACACAGGAAAAACTCATCATCACGACAGTATCAGGTGATCTGGATGTCATTGCAGATGGCAATGTAATCGCAAAACTTGATCTGAATGACAAAGAGAGCTATGTAACTTACGACACAAGCAGCACGACAAAACCGCAGCTTGTTCTCAGGTTCGGTTCTCCGGTAGCAACGAAGAGCGGACCGCCGGATGCCGGTATGGAAGAAGACCATCCGGATATCGTTCCGGACGATGCAGTAGAAGAAGCAACACTGACGATCACAGGACTGATAAGCGGAATCGAGCTGAAACCGGGAGAGCTTCCGACCAAAAAGGTAGCAACACCGGGCGAAAACAGCTATAAACTGACACCTATCCTGTATCTGACAGAGAGCGGACTGATCGTCTTCATAAACGATGACTTTGAATCCATGTTCGATGGAACCGTCTACACATCTACAAATGTTGTGGCGGAAAAACTGAAGGCAATCGGAGAAGCGGAAGAAGCTGATATAAAGGCTTTGATCTCAGGCAAAGAGCAGCTGATTGAAGACATCGAAAACTATGACAGTCTGTCAGAGGAAGAGAAGGCCCGCGTGATCGCGGAAATCGAAAACTTTGAGAAGCTGACCGACACAGAGAAGGCACAGCTGATCGCAAAACTTCAAAAGGAGATCGACGATCTGAACGTGCTGTTTGATCAGCCGACGATTACAATCCTTGAAGGACAGCCGATCCGTCCGGAGCTGCTGACCGATCATATTGCGGTCGACCTGAACGGAACTTACTGGTACTTTGAGGAGAAGACCGTCACGGTCGGAGGTGAAAACAAAACCGTAACCGAGTGGTCAGAGATCACAGGACAGACGACAGATGCCACTCCGAGAGACAGAGTAACCATTGATGAAAACGGTGAGGTCACCGTTATCTGGAAGAATGAAGCGACAGGTCAAGAAGTAGAGTATCTGAAGACGGAACATGCGACTGTCAAACACGGTACGCCTGATAAAGACGGAAATTATAATCCGGATGAAGAAGGCTATTATGAAGAAGAAGTGCTCTATTATTACATGCCGGTATTCAGAACCGTTGGCGATACCACAAAAGTCGGCCACATCCGGGCAGGATCTGACGGTAGCGTTATTTCGATTGATGCGGAATTTACACAGAAACTCCAGGATGACGACGACGGCACAAACTTCATGGATCAGCTGATCAGCGCACCGGAAGGGGATGTTACAATCCGTCTGAAAGATGCGAAAGGATCTATTCTTGACGGTGACGCAAAGGCCGGAACAATCCCGGATGACACAGACATTCTGGCGGGCGGCAAGGTGACGATCTACTCTGACAGTAAGGGTCAGGTCGGAACCGATTCAGATCCGCTGGATATCGAGGCTGAGAATTTTGAGATCAAAAAACTCGAGCAGGAAGGCGAAGAAAGCGATACAGATCTCATCATAACGGATACTCATATCCATGTTGAACATGGAGATCTGGCAATCGACAAGAACGTCATCGTCGACAATGCAATCTGGGATATAAGCACAAGGGACGGCAGCATCGTATTTGCCGACAAGGCAGATGCAGAAGAGCCGAAGTACACATTGACTGTCATTAACGGCGGCGATGCACAGATTCGGACAAACAAGCTGCTCGAAACAGAGAAGGATGATGAAGGCCACATTATTTCCTACAACTACTCCGATAATCCTGATGCGGTAAGTGACGGAGCAATCCGGATCAAGAAGCTGATGGTTTACGGAAAAGACAAAGACGGAAACCAGAGCAGGGCAGAATTTGATGCCGGCGGAACGGTTGAAGTTTATGAAATCCGTGTTGTAGACGGCGACGTTGCGATGAAGGCGGGCGGAGATATCCGGTTCGACAATGCAATCGTAAATACAGTTGCCGGAAATGCAGCACTGGCAATGAAGGCTGGCGGAACACTCGGCATGCGTACAGGCGGAGGTGTTGACTGCGGCGATAATGGCGATTACGGAACACGTGCTTTCATCCAGGTGCAAGACGCGGATCCGGAAGACAGCTACACGACGAAGCTGTCACTCGCAGGCGGAAATATCGGCGAGAGAGATAATCATCTCATCGTTGACATTCCGGCAGCCGTAACGCTCCAGATACCGGAAGTTGATAATATTTACATTGATTCTCTGGTACTGACACCGCAGCATACTGAAAAGGATGAAGACGGCAGCATTATTTACAAGGATGTCACATCCATCACAGAAGAAGACCTCGGACTGGATATTGCGAGAGCAATTCACCCGGACAACCCGATGGTTGACGAGTACACCGGAACCGAGATCAACCCGGACGGAACAGAAGGAACCGTTACAGGCGACGTAGTTGAGACAATCAAGGATGAAAGCCATATCGCGGATCTTCCGTTCCAGACCAGTGAAGAAATTGCACAGCGCATCGTCGACAAGTACGACGAGAACTGGGCAGACGTACTCGACGCAGAAGAGATCAAGAAGATCCTGGCTGACGAGACTGTCAGAAAAGTATTGCTTGACAAGCTGACCGACGAAGAAATTCAGACCATTCTCGAGAAACTCAGAACGGTTGAAGAACCGGTAAGTGAAGCAGACAAGAACCTGACAGAACAGATTATCAGCAGCGGCGATGAAGTCTGGAAGAACGTTCTGGCGCAGATCCTGGCAGACAGAATCAATGAGATCGGAAAGGCAGATGAAGCCGGCGTCATCACACCGGATATCACGAAGCTGACCGATGAGGAGATTCTGGCAATCCTGAACGGCTATCAGCCGGCAGAGGAAGGCAGAGAAGCCTGGATCAAAGCGAAGCGTCAGGCACTTGCAGACGCAGGTGTTGCTGATACAGACACGATGACAGAAAAGGAGATTGATGCGGCACTGATCAGTCTCAGAACCGAAGAGAATCCGGTTAGCGCGGCTGACAAGGCACTCGCTGAACAGATTATCGGAAGCGGTGATGAAGGCTGGAAGGATGTACCGAATCAGATCCTCGCAGACAGAATCAATGCAATCGGAGCAGCAGATGAATCCGGCACAATTACACCGGATATCACGAAGCTGACCGATGAAGAAATTCTGGCAATCGTCGACGGCCGCAACCCGGCAGAGGCAGACAAAGATGCATGGCGTGATGCAGTGCTCAATGCAGTCCTCGCGGTGAAGAAAGCCGACGGCAGCATGGCAGCAGCAGACGATGTTCTGAATGACGTGCTGAACACAGCAAGTGATGAAGAAACAGCGGCACTGCTCAAAGACCTGCTTGACCTGCAGACAGCAAAGGAAAGCACCGTGAAACCGGTTGCGGACCTGAATGATGTTCTGAACGGTCTGCTGACCGACGAAGAGAAGGCAGCACTTGCAGAGCGGGCAATGAGCAAAAAACAGTATCCGGCAGAAGAAGCGGCAGGTGGTCCTGCAGACAATCCTGCGAAACCGATCAACGTGGAAATCGGCACCAGCACAGGCAATACAAACCTGTTCAATGAAGGCGATATTAATATCACGGTGACCGGCGGAACAGAGACACCGTCCGACCTGACAGCAGAGGATATCCGTTCCGAGCGCGGCAACGTTGCCATTGACGTGAAGAACGGCAGCATCTATGCAAGAGGTGACGGTGCGCAGAACATCAACGGCGGAAATGTATCTCTAAACGCTTCCGAGAACATCGGAACACAGATTGCGCCGGTAGATCTGCAGCAGAAAGATACCGCAGACGTGGTTGCAGCTTCTGTAACCGGAACAACCGTCCTTCAGGACGAAAACGGCAAGTGGATTGTTGATACCAATGTCAGATACGACTGGGTACGCAAAGACATCAACGATGCGACGATGCGTCTGGATGCGGAAGCAGAAAACGGCAGCATCAGCGTCAGGGAGATCGAAGGCGGCACAGGCATCGGAACCATCGAGGCAGGCGAAAATGTTAATCTCACCACAAACGGTGATGTGACAGATGTCCGCACAGACGATGAGAAGACAGCTGGTAAAGACAACATCAAGGCCGGCGGAGACGTGAACATCGAGACGATCGCAAATCCGGACAAGGATCCGGAAGGATATGCGGTCGGCACCAAGGATGATCCGATCGAAGTCAGCGTAGGCGGACAGATGACAGTCAGGGATCAGGGTGACATCAACGTCAACTCCGATGATCCCGAAGATGATCTGCTCATCACAGCAGTTCCGGTCAATAAAGATGCAGTTGTGAATGTTCACAGTGCAGGCAACCTGAAGCTTGACAACACCACAGATGCAGCAGGC
>JAFRGW010000117.1 GCA_017433615.1 Eubacterium sp. | reverse complement strand
GGTTAAATACGGCTCCATCGCAACATTCTGCACCGGTGTATTCGCAATCTTCGCAGGACTGTTCGCGAACTTCATCTACCAGTTGGGTACATTCGGCTACACCATCTGCGGCGGCGTGCTGATTCCGGCATTCGTCATCGGCCTGATTTACCGTGACCGCAAGTCCGAGGAATTCCGCTCCAAACTGAGCGTACATGCATTCAAGGTTGGTATGGGACTCGGCGTTGTTGTCGGCCTCGCATTCGAGATCGTTCCGTCACTGCACGGCCTGATCGGCGGCGGCGTTATCCCGGCTATCATCGTAACAGCACTCGGCATGGTTATTTCCAACAAGTTCTTCACGGACCAGACCTGGAAGTGATTAGAATTAAAAATAAAATCAAAAACCACAACCCTTTCACAAAACACGGAAAAGGATCGCTGTTCGCTCAGTACATGGGACCGACAGCGGTCCTTTTCTGTATGTTCGTCTGAAGGCACATTCCGGAAGGCGTCCGCAATAAACAGCTGAAAACCCGGAAGAGTAATCGTGCAAAAATGTGAAAGTGCAAAAGTGCAAAATATAAAAGTGCAAAACCGCAAAAAGAAAGCGCAGAATATTTTGCATATCATTGCAGTTTTTTGCACCTGCGGACGATAATAGCGCAAAAACTGATGCCGAAGTCGCTCTAAATTGGCCGAAAGTACTGTTTCTCAGAATAAATCAAAGTCATTTTCGCCAAAAACAAGGCTCGTCTATTGTGCGTTTTGCCTAAAAAACGTGATTTTTTGCAAAGTTCATCCAAAAGCATGCAAACTGGCACGGCGATTGCTCATATATTAAGCAAGAAGCAAAAACCGCGAAACTCCCGCAGGGAATACACGCGGCCAATGCTGAAAACGTCCATAATCAAAGAACCTTAATGATTCCGGCAGGGGGAATTTACAGACCAAATAAATGCCGGGAACGTCCAAAACAGCCAGGAGGTATTAAAATGGCAAAAGAGTACATGAAGAGAATCAATGCGCTGAGAGATAACTATTTTTCACATCGGATCGAGATGGATATTCTTGACGCGTACTATGTAACACAGGGCTTCAAGGCTACAGAAGGCCAGCCGTGGGCAATTCAGAAAGCCACAGCTATGAAGACTGTTTATGAGAACAAGCCGATTTATATCCAGGACAACGAGCTGCTGGTCGGCGGTGTCGCTTTCAAGCCGCGTGCAGGTATCCTGAATCCGGATTCCGCATGCTCTGTTATTGAGAAAGAGCTCGACACCATCGCTACCCGTCCGTACGATCCGTTCTATCTCTCTGATGAGAACAAGAAACTCTTCATGGAAGAGGTTGCTCCGTACTGGAGAGGCAAATGTATGCTGGACCGCTGGAATGCGATGATGCCTGACGATGTCAGAACCATGCGCGACGGCGGCATGCTCTACGTTGATAAGAAGTTCGTCCGCGGCTACGGTGAGAACACACCGGGCTGGAGAACCCTGCTTGCAAAGGGTGTCGGCGGCATCAAGAAAGAGGCAGAAGAGAAACTTGCTGCACTCGATGATGCATGCGGCGAAGATACACTGAAGCAGATGATCTTCTACAAATCCCTGATTATCACGGCAGAAGGTATCATTGCACTTGCAAACCGCCACGCTGATCTCGCTGAGCAGATGGCTGCAGAGGAGAAGGATGAGACCCGTAAGGCTGAGCTCCTTAAGATCGCAGAAGTCAACAGATGGGTTCCGGAGAATCCGCCGCGCAACTTCTACGAGGCACTGCAGTGCATGCTGACCTACGAGTACTGCATCTTCATGGAGCAGAACGCTTCTTCCTACAACCTGGGCCGTATGGACCAGTATCTGATCGACTACTACAGAAAAGACCTTGCAGACGGCATCCTGACAGAAGATTCCGCACAGGAACTGATGGACTGCTTCTGGATCAAGATCGCAGAGATGGGCCTGTTCCAGGACGGCGAGTCCGCAGCATTCTCCGCGGGCTACAACATGACCGTTCAGGTCTGCGCAGGCGGTATCGACAAATACGGCGACGACGCAGTCAACGAGCTGTCTTACATGACAATTCAGGCTACCATGGACACGGCTACCAAAGAGCCGAACATGACAGTCCGCTACAGCATCTCCAAGAACCCGGATTCCTTCCTGCGCAAGGCAGCAGAGTGCATCCGTATGGGACGTACCATGCCGGCAATCTACCACGATGACGCAGGTATCAAGATGCTTCTGAACAAGGGTATCCCGATGTCTCAGGCTTGGGACTGGACTCCGTGCGGATGCGTTGAGACCAACCTTGAGGGACGTCTGAAATCCTACACAGATATCGGCGAGATCTCCATGGGCGGCGTTGTCGACATGGTTATGACAAACGGTAAGAGCCGCAAGACCGGCGAGCAGGTCTCCATCCAGACCGGCGATCCGCGCGACTTCAAGACATTTGATGACTTCATGGCTGCAATTAAGAAGCAGATTGACTACTTCGTACATACCATGGCAACCATGAACTCCTACCTCGACTACCTCAGCGAGAACTACCGTCCGGTTCCGGCGCTGTCTCTGACATACCCGAACTGCATGGTTACCGGTAAGGACTATGCAAACGGCGGTGCTGAATTCAACGTTGGTAACGGAATTAACATCATCGGCCAGGCTGATATCATCAACTCCGTAGCAGATGTTAAATATCTGGTATACGATGAGAAGAAGATCACAATGGACGAGCTCTGCAAGGCACTCGATGCTAACTTCGAGGGATATGAAGATATCCAGAAGATGTGCTGGGATGCTCCGAAGTACGGCAACGATGATCCGAAGGCTGACTTCTGTGCAGGTGAGATTTACAACTACTTGGTTGACCAGATTGAGCAGTATGATTCTCCGTTCGGCAAGCTGACAGCTGGTATGCTTCCGGTTTCCGGCAACGTCCCGATCGGTAAGAGTGTCGGCGCACTTCCGTCCGGCCGCTATGCATGGGCACCGCTGGCAGACGGCATCGGCGCTACAGGCGGCACAGATATCAACGGAGCAACCGCGCTGCTCAAATCCATCAGCCACCTGCCGCACGCACGCTTCACACAGGGTACACAGATGAACCTGAAGATCGATCCGAAGCTGCTTGAGGGTGAGCAGGGTCTGAAGAACATGATGATCATGCTGAAGACACAGTGCTCACTGGACATCTACCACACCCAGTACAACATCGTTGATGCTGAGATCCTGGCAGATGCACAGGTACATCCGGAAAATCACAAAGATCTTCTGGTTCGTGTCGCAGGCTACACCGCATTCTTCGTAGAGCTCGGCAAGGACATCCAGGACGATATCATCCAGCGTACTGAGATTGAGAAGTGGGCATAAAACTGGTATATTGACAGTGTGCGATCTGTCGGCATAACGTGTATGTCTGGTACGCCCCCGGCAGAGGCCGGGGGCGTTTCTATCGGAGATTGTAGATATATTATCAGAGTGCCTGTAAGCGGGATAAACACCCGGAGAAGCAACGTGTAATCACAGAGAATTATCGGGTGAAAGCCAGTATTCAAGTCCCGCTCCTGCGGGACTTGGCGCGGAACCCCACTGAGATAAACCGGCAGATTTAGAAGGAGAACCATGCCATGAGACATGATGAATACCCCGGAAAAGACATGAAAGGAACCGTTCTGCGCCTGGAGAAGAGTTCCATCTACGACGGAGACGGCTTCCGCACAGTTGTATTTTTAAAAGGATGTCCCCTGCGCTGCCAGTGGTGCTCGACACCGGAAAGCCAGAAGAGGGAGATCGAATCCACGCTGGACGGGTCAATTACCTACGGAAAGATCATGACGGTCGAAGAAGTATTGGTCGAGGTGCGCAAGGATTCCATTTTTTACTTCCATTCCGGCGGCGGCATGACCCTGTCCGGCGGGGAGATCATGGCGCAGCATGAGTTTGTCCTCACACTGCTGAGACGCGCCCGGTTTGAGGCGATCGATACCTGCATTGAGACGTCATTCTTTACGAAGTGGGACATCGCAAAGCCGATTTTCGAGACAGCAGATACGGTATTTACCGACCTGAAGATCTTTGACGAGGAGAAACATATCAAATACACCGGTGTCTCCAATAAACCGATTCTGGAGAACATCAGAAATGCCGGAACACTTGGTGCAGATACA
This sequence comes from Eubacterium sp., assembly GCA_017433615.1. Lineage (GTDB taxonomy): Bacteria > Bacillota > Clostridia > Lachnospirales > Lachnospiraceae > CADBRN01. Next base: position 38,487 of record JAFRGW010000117.1, on the reverse strand, counting down.
AAATACATTATCCGTACACCGCTGATTCCGGGCGTCAATGATTCGGAAGAGGACCTGGAAAAGATCGGTCAGTTCCTTTCTGAACTGCCGTATGTGCATCATATTCAGCTGCTGCCGTATCACCGCCTTGGAACCGATACATACCGGAAGCTGGGCAAGGAATACCTGCTGAAAGATGTAGAGGTGCCGCCGGCAGAGCATATGGAGTGGTGCCGGAACGTAATCAAACGATATTATGACCATGTCATCTGATAATAACAGAAGGATTGCGTGAGTGCGAAGCACGGAGCAATCCGTGATATCATCAACAATGATTTTCAAACCACCTGTTCGTGAGGAGAAATAACCATGGAAAACAATACCAAAAGAAGACTGGTAGACGAAGCTTATGAGTTGATGAAGGTCATGCATCTGGAAAAAATGACGGCGCAGGCGATTGCTGAAAAATCCGGCTGTACTGCAGATGTCGTCTACAAGTATTTTCCGCAGCTGGATCAGCTGATCCGTGTTGCGGCGATTCGTATCCTTGACTCTTATTCACAGGACAGCCAGGAAGCGATTGACTCCGCAAGTGATCCGCTGGATCTTGATGCAAGACTCTGGACCATCTTCCTTCCGTACACATTCCAGTATCTGGATGTATTTGAACATCTCTTCTGGATCTGGGACCGGGAAGATGTCCGCGAGGCATACGATGTGTATTATGCTCTGTATCCCGAGAAGCGGGAAACCATCAACGAGGGTTACACAGATGTGTTCCTCGGCACGGATCTTCGCGCAAGAAGTGTTGAGATTCTCAAGCGTGCGGCAGATGAAGGCCTGATTTTACCGCAGGATGTTCTGGTTATGGCAAACTTAAGTGTCGGCCTTCTGCACACAATGATCAATACCTACAGAGGCGTCTACCGTTCGTCAGCTATGCCGTACGCAGTATCAACTGAGTTTTTGACGGCACTGAAATCACTGCATGACCATTACAGGCTGAAATAAAGCAAGTGTGGTAAAACAGCTGACCGAATAAAGAAAACAGTTCCTCAATATGACTGGACAGGGAATTTCGGGCAGTATTCGAAATCCTCTGCAAAAACGATTAACAGATGCAGGAGAAATGATATGAACCAGGCCCTTGATATTATGATGGTCCACGAGTGCAGCGGTGAACATTTTCACGATTATCCGCAGATTATGGTACCGCTGAATGATTCCATGCAGATCATGATCGGCAGTATGCAGTATGATGTGACGCCGCAGGAACTGTGTTTTGTCCCGACCGGCATGCAGCATCAGTGTAATTTCAATGGAAGAATGCTGGTTATCAATCTTTCTGACCAGCTGCCGGAAAGCGGCGAGGTGGTTATGATTTCCAGCCCGCTGATCGTTCCCATGCGCGGGCAGATTGTCCAGCTGGTGGAACTGATTCAGGCGGAACTGAAGCAGAATCCGGACAGCACGGCAATCCGTCATCTGTATAAATATCTCTATGCAAAGATCATGGAGAACTGTTCTGCGCCTTCAATCCGGTACATCAATGATTATTACCAGCTGCCGATCACTGTTGACCAGCTGGCAAACATTGAAAATTATAATGTTACATATTACTGTGACTGGTTCAAGCAGAAGACCGGCCTCTCGCCGAGTATTTATCTGCGCAATACGAGGATCCTGCATGCAAAGGAGCTGCTGACAACAACCAACTACAGTGTCATGGAAATCGCTGTCATGGTCGGCTACAGCGGAAACTCCACTTTCACGCGGGCGTTTCACAACGTCACGGGCATGACACCGAAGGCGTACCGTGACTGTGCATGTTTTAAGCAGCCGCAGAATGTGCCGGGCGGTGCTTCTGCCGGCATCAGCTGAGATAGATCAGAAGAAAACAATGAATATGAAATCCCCGGACAGGAAGTTTTGTATACAATCCTGTCCGGGGATCATTTTATGTCCGGTGTAAATAGTTCAATCGCGATCTCTGATCGCGCGCGAGCTGCCGGAGGCTCAACTCAGTGGATCAGTCCACGCCTCAGAGGAGGGGGACTCCCATCTGAGTTGAATGTACCGTTTAATATCAGTGGGTTACTGGATTTTCCCGAGCGTCTCTGCCACAAGACCGCCGTCCTGCACATCGATGCGGATCGTGTCGCCCTCGTGGACGCCGCCGCCGAGGATCAGCCGTGCGGACAGTGTCTCGACGTTTTTCTGAATATAACGTTTGAGCGGACGCGCGCCGTAGATCGGATCGTAACCTGCCTCGATGATAAAATCCTTAGCTTCCTGCGAGAGCGCAATGGTCAGGCGCTGGTCGGCCAGTCTGCGGTTCAGGTCATTGATCTGCAGATCTACGATGCTGCCGATATTGTCCTTGGTCAGCGGCTTGAACATGATGATCTCATCCAGACGGTTCAGGAATTCCGGACGGAAATGTGCCCGCAGATCCTGCTGAACCATGTTCTGTGCATTCTCGCTGATCGTTCCGTCTGCCTGGATGCCGTCCAGCAGATACTGGGAGCCGATGTTGGATGTCATGATCAGAATCGTGTTTTTAAAATCAACGGTTCTGCCCTGGGAATCTGTGATCCGGCCGTCATCGAGTACCTGCAGCAGAACGTTAAAGACATCCGGATGTGCCTTCTCGATCTCGTCAAACAGGACAACCGAATATGGTTTCCGGCGGACTGCCTCGGAGAGCTGGCCGCCTTCCTCATAGCCGACATATCCGGGAGGAGCTCCGATCAGGCGGGATACGGAGAATTTCTCCATATACTCACTCATATCGATACGCACCATGTTGTTTTCGTCGTCGAACATGCGCTCAGCCAGTGTCTTGGCCAGCTCGGTCTTGCCGACACCGGTCGGGCCGAGAAACAGGAAGGAACCAATCGGCTTTGTCGGATCCTTGATGCCCGCTTTCGAGCGGATGATCGCATCCGTTACGCGGCTGACGGCTTCGTCCTGCCCGACAACACGCCGGTGCAGATCATCCTCCAGATGGAGGATTTTCGCCTTTTCGCCCTCGGTCAGTTTTGCAACCGGAATTCCGGTCCAGCGGGAAATGATCCGGGCAATTTCATCGTCTGTAACACTCTCGTGAACCAGAGAGAGATCCCGGTTCTTCATCGCAGTTTCCTCTGCTTCCAGTTCTGCCCGCAGTTTCGGGAGTTCGCCGTACTGCAGCTCGGCTGCCTTATTCAAATCGTAATCTCTTTGAGCTGCTTCAATTTGCTTGTTGATGTCCTCAATCTGCTCGCGCAGCTTCGAGACGCGGTCTACCGCAGTTTTTTCATTTTCCCACTGTGCTTTCTGGGCATTGAACTGATCCTTCAGTTCTGCGAGATCCTTCTCCAGCTCTTCCAGCCGCTCCCGGCTCAGTTCATCCGTTTCTTTTTTCAGTGCTGCTTCCTCAATCTGCATCTGCATGATCCGGCGGTTCATCTCATCGAGTTCGACCGGGAGAGAATCCATCTCAGTCTTAATCTGCGCGCAGGCCTCGTCCACCAGATCAATTGCCTTGTCCGGCAGGAACCGGTCTGTGATATAGCGGTCGGAGAGGGTGGCAGCGGCCACCAGTGCGCCGTCGGTGATTTTTACCTTATGATAAACTTCATAGCGCTCTTTCAGACCACGGAGGATGGAAATGGTATCCTCCACCGTCGGTTCGTCAACCATGACATGCTGGAAACGCCGCTCCAGTGCCGCGTCCTTCTCGATGTATTTTCTGTACTCATCCAGCGTGGTTGCGCCGATGCAGTGCAGTTCGCCGCGGGCCAGCATCGGCTTGAGCATATTGCCGGCATCCATGGCGCCGTCCGTCTTTCCTGCACCGACGATCAGGTGCAGCTCATCGATAAAGAGAATAATGCGTCCTTCGCTCTTGCGGACTTCCTCGAGCACAGCTTTCAGACGTTCCTCAAATTCACCGCGGTATTTTGCACCGGCGACAAGTGCGCCCATGTCCAGAGAGAAAATGGTCTTATCCTTCAGGCCTTCCGGTACATCGCCGCGTACAATACGCTGGGCCAGTCCCTCGACAACAGCAGTTTTACCGACGCCCGGTTCACCGATCAGAACCGGGTTGTTTTTTGTCTTCCGGGAAAGAATCCGGATGACATTGCGGATCTCACTGTCACGGCCGATGACCGGGTCCAGTTTCTGGTCGCGCGCCTTCTCAACCAGATCCTGTCCGTATTTGTTCAGGGTATCATAGGTGGCCTCCGGGTTGTCGGTTGTGACCTTCTGGTTGCCCCGCACGGTGGAAAGTGCCTGCAGGAAACGTTCGCGCGTAATGCCGTATTCTCCCAGCAGCTTTTTCATCGAAGGACTCGGGTTGCGCAGCATGGACAAAAACAGATGCTCGACGGAGACATACTCGTCGCCCATCGCTTTCGCCTCATCCTCGGCAAGCGTCAGAACCTTATTCAGATACTGACCGATGTACGGATTGCCGCCCTGGACCTTCGTTTTCTTATTTATTTCCTGATCAAGACGATCCAGAAAATGTTCCTTGTTGATCTCCATTTTCTCGATCATTTTCAGGATCAGACTGTCGTCCTGATGGAGCAGATTGTAGAGCAGATGTTCCTGCTCGATCTCCTGGTTGCCGAATTCATAGGCGGTCTTTTCCAGATCCTGTATGGACTGGATGGATTTCTGCGTAAATTTCTGGATGTTCATGATGTCACCTCTTTTCCTTTATGGTTATAAAATTGTTATTTCGCGGGCACTCCCATGTATGCAATTGTTTCTGCACGGACATTGCAGTGCCGCATGAAGAATGCCCCGCCGGGAAAGGCAAGGCATGTCTTTTGTTCCTGTCTGAGGTTACTATAACACGCGTTGTTAGCACTGTCAATAGGTGAGTGCTAATTCGCTGAAGGAGATCTGTCCTCCAAAATGAGGAGGCAGAGAATGCCCCGGATTATTTGTTATAGAAACCGGGAAATGCTATAATACAGAAGAACCAGACGCGTGAAGCGTCAGGCACCGGCAATGTATAAGACGATTTGACAGAAACAAAGAATGGGGCAATTATGCAGCTGCGTAAGAGATCATTACATATAAAACCGACATTCGCAGAGTATGAGATCATTCCGGAAAAAAAGCGCAGGCAGAATACAGACGCGCAGACCGCCGGGAAGACACAGCAGGCTGCAGGACCGCAGAATGCCGGGAAGACACAGCAGGCTGCAGGACCGCAGAATGCCGGGAAGACACAGCAGACAGACGGAACACAGACCGTCGGAAAGACACAGAAGACTGCAGCAGCAGAGGATGCTGTGAGGACAAACAACTCCGACGGGGATCCGGCCGGAGTACCGGCACAGAAGCCGAAGAAAAACCACCCGGTCATTTCGTTTATTCTGCTTCTGGCGGCATGCTTCATTTTGTATATCGGTTGGGAATACGTTAAAGAAAAGTATATTGATAAGCCGCAGGACATAGATCTGGGCGGGCATTGGTTCAGTAGTGCTTCTGAAGAAACTACTTCCGAAAGTGCAGATACAGACAGTTCAGCAGGGGACATAGTGGCGGGCGGATCCGGGGATGAAACAGAGGAAACCGCCGCAGAAACGAACACAGAGACGGACACAGAAACTGATACTGACACGGGTGAAAGCGGCGGTTCATCATCGGAAAAGAAATGGACAGAACTTACGAGTGGACAGTATCCGAAAGTAATTACTCTGGCCGATACAGAGCCGCTGCCCGGACCGGATTCAACTGACCGGCCGACCGTCCTAATCCTGTCAGATGCGCGGCTTGGACTGGGATACAACTGGACAGGTCTGTTTGCGGAGGGGGCTGCAGGCGCACTGACAGATGATACGCTGCCCTCATCTGCATTTGAAGTTTCGCATGACAGAATTGCCGGATTTATCGCGGAAGCAGCTGAATTGGGTTATGCCGGTATTATCATTGCGGGCGGGGGCGAAGACGAAACAATCGCGCAGGCGGTCAATGAAGTGCAGGCGAAAAGAGTCCCTGTAATCTATCTGGGAAATCATTCTGACGGGTATCGGATCGAGGCACCGGACAATCTCGGCGCAGCCATGATGAAGCAGGTCCAGGACCGGATGACCGTGTTCCGCGGATTTACAGAAGGTGACGATGCGTCCTTTTCCGAATATTTCCGGGCGGTTCAGAATGTTGTCGCCGGTCTCTGGAAGACCGGAAACAGTGCGGAGACGAGAAAACAGTTCATGGGCAGTCATTTTCTGCAATACGAAGGTGACTGGACGCGGCCGGGCGGACAGAGGCTGAAAATGTCTTCCAGTATTCTCGGGATTTCAAGACTGCCGGATCAGGAGACGGATGCGGGATGTATCCTGTATCTGCCAGAAAAAGGGGATCAGAAGTATTATCTCTATGCAGATCAGCAGGACTTTCTGGAAAACCACTGGGGAGAGGACGGGTATAGTGCCAGCGACAGTCTGGTCCGTGATGCGGCTGACCGGGGAAGCGGATCTGAAGGCGGGAACTCGACCTACTTTATTGATATGTCCTCTGCCGGAGGCGGAGATTCAGAAGAAGTGACGCTGACAGGAACTATCAGTTCTTTTCAGGGATATTATAATGAAACAGACGCAGAGGAATGCCTGGCTCTGAACCTGTATTCGCCGCTCCGGCTGAAGACATCGGGCGGAGAGGAGATGCTTTTGTATGCAGTTCAGCTTAACGGTGATGATGCACAGCTCAGTCAGTTCGCAGACAGCGGAAAGATGGCTGAGCTGAAAGGGACATTTTTTGAGGAACATACTGTGCATCACTATACACCCGTTGTACTGACCATGACCTCGATTTCAGAGAGCAGTCTTGGATAATGATTCCCGCCGCGAAAAAAAACAGCAGCCCTGATCACAATGCATTATGCATGTGGTCAGGGCTTTTACTTTGCCCGAAACGGAGTAAAGACGGGTATACGCGAATGAAGGATTATAAAGATTATAGTGAAATCGCACAATATTGCGACGATGTCTCAACTAGTGGTTAGTTACAACTATTGACATTTTAGTTAGTTATGCTAAAATAACTGTTGCAATTAGTTATATTAAACTATCTATGCTCTGACTGGCTTATGGAGGTACGCTATGATGCCCATTACAATGGCAAATCCGGGCGAAACCGTACAGGTAAAGCGGATTATCGGAAAAGATGAGATACAACGCCACCTGAATGAACTCGGTATGATTGAAGGAATTAACGTCACGGTTGTACAGAACAACGGCGGCAATATGATTCTGCAGGTAAAGAGCGGACGTATTGCACTGGATGAAAAGCTTGCAAGAAGAGTTCAGTTCTGAAACAAGTCTTTTAACATAGAAATGAGGGAGGAAGAATCATGAAAACACTTAAGGATGTCAGTGTCGGCGGTACCTGCAAAGTGGTAAAGCTGCACGGAGAAGGCCCGGTCAAGCGCCGGATCATGGACATGGGCATTACAAGAGGGACAGAGATTTTTGTCCGCAAGGTTGCCCCGCTCGGTGATCCGATGGAGCTGAATGTGCGCGGCTATGAGCTTTCCGTGCGCAAGGGTGACGCAGAACTTATCGAGGTGGAGTAAGTTAAGAGGCGCCTGAATCAGAAGTTTCCGGGAAGGGAAGCATCTGAAACCAGAAGCATCTGAAACGAAAAGCACCTGAAACCAGAAGCATCTGAAATGGTTCAATACATTTAAGAGATATGCAGTAAACATGAGGGAGGAACGACATGAGTGTCAAAATTGCACTGGCCGGCAACCCGAACTGCGGTAAAACTACCCTGTTCAACAGTCTGACCGGCTCCAACCAGTACGTCGGCAACTGGCCGGGCGTTACGGTTGAAAAGAAAGAAGGTAAACTCAAAGGACATAAGGATGTAATCATCCAGGATCTGCCGGGAATCTATTCACTTTCCCCGTATACCCTGGAGGAAGTGGTATCCCGTCAGTATCTGGTAAATGAAAAGCCGGATGCAATCCTGAATATCGTGGACGGCACCAACATCGAGCGTAACCTGTATCTGACAACACAGCTGCTTGAGCTTGGCATCCCGACAGTAATTGCCATCAACATGATGGATATCGTCCGCAAGAACGGTGATTCCATTGATGTAAAGGCACTGGAGAAGGAACTGGGCTGTAAAGTTCTGGAGATGAGCGCGCTGAAGGGCGACGGCACACAGAATGTTGCCAATGCAGTTGTCGCAGCGGCAGCAAGCAGCATGAAGGGTGAGCGTCCGCACGTCTTCGAGGGAAGTGTTGAGCACTGCATCGCACACATCGAAGAGTCGATCGAGAGCATGATCGAGGACAAGCGTTACCTGCGCTGGTTCGCGATCAAGGTCTTTGAGAATGATGAGAAGGTCATGGAAGACCTGAAATTTGTACCGGCGGTCCTCGAAGAGATCAGAGGACACATCGCAGACTGTGAAGCTGAACTGGATGATGATGCGGAATCCATCGTCACAAATGAGCGCTATAACTATATCAGTAAGGTCTGCAAAAAGGCTGTCCGGAAAAAACAGGCAGAACACAGCCTCACAACATCCGATAAGATCGATAAGATCGTGACCAACCGCGTGCTCGGTCTTCCGATTTTCGCAGTTGTCATGTTCCTGATCTATGCGATCGCGATGGGCGGCTGGAAAGTATCAATCGGTACGGCAGCAACTGATTTTGCAAATGACGTCATCTTCGGCGAGTGGGTTCCGGGATTCTTCGACAGTCTGCTCGGTGCACTGCATGTCGCAGAAGGCACTGCACTGTACGGCCTGATTCAGGACGGTATCGTTGCAGGTGTCGGCGCAGTTCTCGGATTCGTTCCGCAGATGCTCGTCCTGTTCCTGCTGTTGGCAATCCTTGAGGATATCGGCTACATGGCACGTGTCGCATTTGTCATGGACCGTATTTTCCGTCAGTTCGGACTGTCCGGAAAATCCTTCATTCCGTGTCTGGTTGCAACCGGCTGCGGCGTTCCGGGTGTCATGGCATCCAGAACCATCGAAAATGACCGCGACCGCAAGATGACGGTTATGACGACAACCTTCATGCCGTGCGGCGCAAAGCTGCCGATCATCGGCCTGATCGCAGGTGCGCTGTTCGGCGGATCCCCACTGATCGCAGCATCCGCTTACTTCATCGGAATCGGTTCTGTAATCCTTTCCGGTATTATCCTGAAGAAATTTAAAGCATTCGCAGGCGAGCCGGCTCCCTTCGTTATGGAGCTGCCGGCATACCATGTACCGTCCGTCGGCAACGTGCTCCGCGCAACATGGGAGCGCGGCTGGTCCTTCATCAAGCGTGCAGGTTCTGTCATCGTTGTTTCTTCAATCATTATCTGGTTCCTGAGCTCCTTCGGAAGCGTTAACGGACATTTCGGCATGGTTGACAACCTGTTTGAAGACGAGACAATCGTTACTGAGCAGGCTGTCGCAGATATTGCTGACAGAATGAACATTCCGGAAGAGGATGTAAACCCGATGGACGCTTCTCTGCTGGCAAGTGTCGGCAACGGCGTATCCTTCGTATTCCGTCCGCTCGGATTCGGAACCTGGAAACCAACCGTCGCAACCGTAACCGGTCTTGTGGCAAAAGAAGAAGTTGTCGGTACCTTCGGCGTTCTGTACAACTATGATGAAGAAGCAGGCGGCGAGCTTGAAGAGAACGGCGATCAGATCTGGGATCGTGTGGCAGCGGACTACACACCGATTTCTGCATTCGCATTCATGATCTTCAACCTGCTCTGCGCACCGTGCTTCGCAGCAATCGGCGCAATCAAGCGTGAGATGAACAACGCAAAATGGACCTGGGCGGCAATCGGCTACATGACAATCTGGGCATATGCACTCGCCCTGATCGCATATCAGGTCGGCGGCCTGTTCACGGGAACAGTTGCATTTAACTTTGGAACAATCGTCGGATTTGTGCTGATCGCAGTGATCCTTTACCTGCTGTTCCGCAAAGGTTACAAGCCGGAAGCAGGAAGAAGAACACTGACATCAGTTGACGCAGCAGGTGCATGATCAGAACATGCAGGCTGACTGTGAAAGAATGATAAGATATTGCTTACAGCAGGACATGTACCATCCAGATAAGCCATAATAACCTGCTGTACAGACATCTGTCCTGCGGAGGATATTTCCTTCGCAGGACAGGTCCTCTTTTTTTGAACTCAGTGGATCAGTCCCCGCGCCAGGCGGGACTTGAATCAGAAGGGAGATGCTGAATATGATGGCAGTCATCGGACCGGTAATTGCAGCACTTATGGTCGCGGGACTTGTGGCAGTGTGCAGCAGAGAAATCTACAAAGGACATAAAAGCGGCGGCTGCGGCGGATGCAGCGGCGGCTGTTCTGGCTGCTCCGGATCCTGTTCCGGGTGCAGCGGCTGTGCGCATCACGTAAAGCAGAAATAAAGCTGCAGACAAGGAAACTATGCAGATCCCGGGAAAATGACAGATCCATGGATAAAGGCACACAGCCTCCGGGAAAACCGGAAGATAAGAGGTGTAAGTATGATCAAGACAACCATCGGTGTGGACGGCATGATGTGCGGCATGTGTGAAACACACATCAATGAAGCAGTCCGGAAAAACTTCAAAGTAAAGAAGGTTACATCATCCCGCAGTAAATGCGAGACAGTGATCCTGTCAGAAGAACCGCTGGATGCGGCAAAACTCAAACAGGTGATCGCAGACACCGGATACGAAGCCGGTGAGGTAAAAGAAGAAGAACATAAGAAAAAAGGTCTCTTTCGCTGAAAACGGAAGAGACCTTTTTCGATTCTGCAGACAGGCGTCAGAATCCGGCTTCAGAACAGCCGGACAGGCGGCATGTTTATTGGCCGCGGTGCGTGTTTCGGGCTGACGGACAGTTCTGTCCGTCGCAGCCGGCACAGCCGCATCCACATCCGCCCTGCTTTTTTCTGCGGATCGTGAAAACAAGCGCTGCAAGAATGATGACAGCGAGGATGATGATCAGAAGGATGTCATATGTGTTCATATTTTTGGAACTCCTTTTTTCGTAATGCGAGGTGATAAATATCGCCGGAACTGCACAGCCACGTTTTATACGCGAAGACTAAGCAAGTATCAGATAAATGCCCCGCGCTGCGAATGCGGCAATCCACGCGACCATGCACTGCCAGATTACCATGTTGACAGCGTATTTGGCGCCGAGTTCCCGCCGGACTGAGGCAATTGCCGCGACGCACGGCGTATACAGCAGGGAAAAGACCAGCATGGAAGCTGCGGCGGCAGGTGCCAGAAGGGCACCGACATTTTTGCCGAACAGAATTTCCATGGTTGCCACGACGCTTTCCTTTGCGATGAAGCCGCTGATCAGTGAAGTTGCGATACGCCAGTCCCCCATGCCGAGCGGGCGGAAGAGCGGAGCGATCCAGCCGGCGATTACGGCCAGAATGCTGTTTTCAGAGTTCTGGATCAGGTTCAGATGCAGATCAAAGCTCTGCAGGAACCAGACAACGACAGTTGCAATCAGTATAATCGAAAATGCACGCTGCAGGAAATCCTTGGCTTTCTCCCAGAGCAGCTGGGTGACATTGCGGGCACCGGGCATGCGATAGTTCGGCAGTTCCATGACAAAGGGTGCCGCTTCTCCGCGAAACAGTGTCCTTCTGTAAAAAGATGCCGCCAGGATACCGACGATTATGCCCAGAAGATACAGTCCGACCATGATCAGTCCGCTCTGTTCAGGGAAAAATGCATTTACAAAGAATCCATAAATCGGCAGCTTGGCAGTACAGCTCATAAACGGCGTCAGGAGAATGGTCATCCTGCGGTCGCGCTCACTGGGAAGTGTCCGTGTGGACATGACAGCCGGAACCGTGCAGCCGAATCCGATCAGCAGCGGTACGATGCTGCGGCCGGAAAGGCCGATTCTCCGTAAGATTTTATCCATGAAAAATGCTACGCGGGCTATATAGCCGCTGTCTTCCAGCAGTGAAAGAAACAGGAAGAGCGTCACAATGATCGGCAGGAAGCTCAGCACGCTGCCGACGCCCGCAAAGAGGCCGTCGATGATCAGCCCGTGAATGGCTTCGTTGACACCTGCCGCGGACAGCGCGGTATCTGCCAGCCCGGAGAGTTGATCAATACCGGTCTCCAGCAGACCCTGCAGCCAGGCACCAATCACATTGAATGTAAGCCAGAAGATCAGAGCCATAATCCCGATAAAAACGGGGATGGCGGTGTATTTTCCGGTCAGAATCCGGTCAATCCGCTCGCTGCGGATTCGCTCTTTGCTCTCGACCGGCTTATGAACGGTCTGTGCGCAGACCTTCTGAATAAAGGAAAAACGCATATCGGCGATGGCGGCACTGCGGTCCAGGCCGCGCTCATTTTCCATCTGAACAATGATGTGCTCCAGCATGCTGCTCTCATTCGCGTCCAGTGCCAGCTGCTGCAGAACGAGGGAATCCCCCTCAATGACCTTTGCTGCCGCAAAGCGGACAGGAAGACCGGCCCGGAGCGCATGATCCTCGATCAGGTGAATGATTGCGTGGATACAGCGGTGAACGGCTCCGTTGTGATCATTTTCATCACAGAAATCCTGCCGCGCCGGCTTTTCCTGAAAGTGCGCGACATGAATGGCATGTTCCACCAGTTCTTCAATACCGGAATTCTTGGCGGCGGAGATCGGAATGACCGGAACACCCAGAAGATCCTCCATCAGATTGACGTCGATGGTGCCGCCGTTGGCCGCGATTTCATCCATCATATTCAGCGCGATGACGGTCGGAATGCCTGTTTCCAGAAGCTGCATGGTCAGGTAAAGATTCCGCTCGATGTTCATGGCATCGACAATATTGATGATGGCGTGCGGCTTTTCGTTGATGACGAAGCTGCGGGACACAAGCTCTTCGCTGGTATACGGCGACATGGAGTAAATGCCCGGAAGATCCGTGATTCTTGTGTAGGCGTGTCCTTTGATAACACCGTCTTTCCGGCTGACTGTGACGCCGGGGAAGTTGCCCACGTGCTGGTTGGCGCCGGTCAGTGCATTGAAGAGCGTCGTTTTGCCGCTGTTCTGGTTGCCGACAAGTGCAAATGATAGTGTTGTCATATCCGGCAGCGGATGCTCCGTCGCCTTCTCATGAAAGCGGCCGCGCTCACCCAGTCCGGGATGCTCGGTTTTCAGGGAAACACCTGTCTGCGGATGGTCGAAGTCCAGATCGTCCTGATCAGGTGTCTGTGCCGGTGCCCGTTCCGAAACCGGCTCGACACAGATTTGTTCCGCATCAGCAAGCCGGAGAGTCAGCTGGTAGCCGTGGATCATCAGTTCCATCGGGTCGCCCATCGGCGCATATTTTTCAATGGTTACTTCGGTGCCGGGAATCACGCCCATGTCCAGAAAGTGCTGACGCAGGGCTCCCTTTCCGCCGACCGCCGTAATAACGGCAGTTTTACCGATTTCCAGTTCTCGCAGTGTCATTTTCCGTTTATACCGTCCTTTGTGAATTCGGGTTTCCCCCCTGGAGAATTAGTATATTTTAACCTAAAATCGATGTCAATAGTTTGCGAGAAATAACCATGAAAGTAGACAATATATTCACATTAATAAGATGGAAGCGCAATTAAATGCGATTCGACGAATGCGGGACTACGGGCGGTTGCGTGAAAGGTAAAATTCATATATGATAAGCATATAAACAAAGAAGCAGACAGAGCAGGAAGTAATAACTGACGTATGGATATTCATTGAAAAGGAGGAGACGGCTTAATGAAATACATATGGAAACAAAAAGCAATATGTATGCTGGCAGTTTTGCTCGTACTTGGTCTGATGCTCACAGCCTGCGGCGGCGGGTCAAAGGCGGCCGGCGGTGCAGAAGAAGAGAAAAGTGCAGCAGGCACCTATGTCGGCAATTTCGACATGACGGAACTTCTGAATCAGGAGACGGAAGCTGCGGGGATACAGTTCAGCAGTTCTGTGACGACAGATTTTATTCTGAAACTGAACGAAGATGAGACTTTTGTATTTGATATTGATGCGGATTCCCTGGTGTCGTCTGTTACGGAAGCGGTGCAGAATGAGATCGACAGTATCATTGCAGGCGTGATGGGAGAGGAAGTCACAGCAGACTCCGCAGAGGAGATCGCCAAAGCAGCAGGATATGATTCCTATGATGCATTTAAGGAAGAAATCATGAAACAGATTACAGACTCCCTTGACGAGGATGCACTCTCGGAATTGACAGATTCCTGTCATATTGAGGGGACATACACCCTTAAGGATAACGATTTGAATCTGAGCGCTGAAGGCGAAGACAGTGAGAATTTCTCGGTAAAAGTGGGTACCATACAGGATGACGGATCGATCCTGCTGGATCTGGATGCAAATGATCAGAATATCCAGATCACATTTGCGAAGCAGTCATAAGACAGACAAAGCAGCGTGAAAAAATGGCACAATCCATGCGGGTTGTGCCATTTTATTTCGAATTTCACAAAAAATTCACAAAATATTAGCACTCAACACTTGACGCTGCTAACAATAAGTGGTATAACATAGTCATCGGAAGGAAATAGAAAAGGCTTCCGGGAGATTTTCCGGAGAGCGGTGCAAAAAGCAGACCGCCGGAAGATCGCTGACATAACAGATTCATCATATTTATATAGAAGGAGGCATGACTTATGTTATTACCAGATGTTTTTGGAAAAGGTTTCTTTGATGATTTTATGGATGACCCGTGGGATCGTTTCTTCCGGACAGCTCCGGCAGCAAGAACAGCTGATCAGTCGGCTGCACGCAGCATGCGCACCGATATCCGCGAAGCTGAGAATGCTTATGAGATCGAGATGGATCTGCCGGGCTTCAAGAAAGAGGATGTCTCAGCTGAACTGCATGACGGTTACCTGACCGTAACAGCAGAACGGAATGAGAGTAACGACGAGAAGGATGAGAAGGGCAATTACATCCGCAGAGAGCGTTACACAGGTTCTTATAAGAGAAGCTTCTTCGTCGGCAAGGATATGCAGCAGGAGGATATTCATGCGAAGTTTGAGGACGGCGTTCTGAAACTGGAAGTTCCGAAGGATGTCCCGAAGAAGGTCGAAGAGAAGAAGATGATTTCCATCGAGGGATAAACCGTTTCTGTTAAATGAGTGTTTTCCATCAGAAGATAAATATTTACCTCCATACTACGGGGCTGTCTTGCAGAAGGCAGCCTCTTTTGTTTGTATGGACAAGGCGGGCAGATTTCTTTATGATAGCTGTGGAGAGATGCCGCATTTTGAGCAGTGCAGGATGGCGGAAATGCTGCATTCTGAGCAGAGCAGGATAGCGGAGATGCTGTATTCTGAGCAGAGCTGGATAGCAGAGATGCTGCATTTTGGGCAGAGCAGTATGGCGGAGATGCTGTATTCCGGGCAGGAGCGCAGATCCTGAGAAAGGCGCGGAGCGATGAACAAAACAACACCCGAAGAATTTGCAGTCAAAGAGAGCGGCATCCGCATCGTGGATGGTGTACATGTCCACATGCCGACCGCGTTTGCGCGGGAGAATCTCTTCTATGTCCGGATGGAGTCACATTATCGCTGCGATACATCCTATCAGGTGACACGCAGCAATCTGGATTCTTTTCTGATGTTTTATATCAGATCCGGCATGCTCGCATTTGCATATGAAGGGGAAACCTTCAATGCGCAGGCGGGAGATGTGGTTCTACTGGACTGCAACCGGCGGCACCACTACAGGGCTGTCAGGGAGACGGATTTTTACTGGTTTCATTTCCAGGGAATGGCGTCGCGGGCCTATTACAGCCGGTTTTGCGAAAAAGGCGGGATCCATTTTGCCGGGCAAGCGCATATGGAGGATCAGTTCGTGTTGCTGCATGATCTGATGAAGAACCGGCCTGATGACGAGGGCCAGATCTCTGTGCTTGTTCACAGAATACTTTCCATGCTCGACACGCCGGAGATGGAGGCTGCGCAGCTTTCAGAGCCTGTGCGTGCCGCAATTGCGTTAATGGAAAAGCATTTCGATGCGAAAATCGATATGGAACAGCTTGCTGCGGCGGCTTCCGTGAGCAAATCGCACCTGACACGCCTGTTCAACCGGGAGCTGGGCCTGACGCCGTACCTTTATCTGATGCGAATGCGGCTGAAAGAATCCATGCGTCTTCTGCTTTCAACGACAAAGAGTGTCGAGGAGATCGCGGAGGACTGCGGATTTTATTCGGCCGCCAATTATATCCGCTGTTTCCGGCAGTCTACCGGCCTGACGCCGGGAAAATTCCGGCAGCTTATCAGCGGGATGGATGCTTCCGGGTATTATTTGATATAAATGCGTGTATTTGCATATTTTTGGATGATATTTGCCAGTGCCTGATATGATCCGCTGCGCTATGATAGGGGCAGACATTGAGGTACGAAGTGTCAGGAAACGAAACCTGATGATAAAGAAAAACCCCGGAAGGAGAACAGACAGATGACATCCAGAGAACGTGTATTGACAGCATTTGCACATAAAGAGCCCGATAAAGTGCCGGTGGATTTCGGCGGCATGTGTACATCCATGGTAAACTGCCAGGTAGTGGCACAGCTTCGCGATTACTACGGACTGGAAAAGAGACTGCCGAAAATCAATGACATGTGTACGATGACGGCCTATGTGGAACCGGATCTCGGTGAGGCAATGGGCGTCGACGTACAGCAGCTCTATAATTTCGGCGACACCTACGGCCACAAAAATGTAGAATGGAAGGAGTGGGAGTACAGAGGGACTCCGATTCTGATCCCGTCCAATGCGGTTCTCAAAGATGACGGAGAAGGCGGTACATACGTTTTCCCGCAGGGAGATGACAGTGTTGCACCGAGCGGACATTTCCCGGCTGACGGATATTATTTTGATAACCTGGAGCGTCCGGATGAAGATTTTGATGAGGATGATCCGGATCCGAGCGGAAATGTCGAGGACTACATGCCGGTTTCTGACGAGCAGATTGCCTATCATCACAAGGTGATGGAAGAAATCAAACCACTCAACCGCGCAATTCAGGTCGGCCCGTGCTATTCCTGTCTGGGTGATGCAAACAACATCCCCGGTCCGAACATCAAACATCCGCGCGGCATCCGCAGCATCGCGGACTGGTATATGGCGCCGCTCCTGTACCCGGAAATGGTAGAAGAGGTTTTTGAGCGCGGCACAGACATTGCTATTGAGAACTTCAAGCGCTACTGGGAGGAGTTCGGCTCCGACATCGATATCGTTTATATCTGCGGAACGGATTACGGCTCACAGAACAGCCTGATGATGTCCACAGATACATTTGAAGAGCTGTATCTGCCATATTACAAGAAGATGAATGACTGGATTCACAGCAACACGACGTGGAAGACACTGAAGCATTCCTGCGGCGCAATCTTCGACATGATTCCGCTTCTGATTGAGAGCGGATTTGATGCGCTCAATCCGGTACAGTGTTCCGCAACCGGCATGGATCCGAAGAAGCTCAAGGACACCTACGGAAAAGACATCCTGTTCTGGGGCGGCGGCATCGATACTCAGCAGGTACTGCCGTTCGGAACACCGGAGCAGGTCCGCGAACAGGTTCTGGAGCGTCTTGAGATCTTCTCCAAAGACGGCGGCTATATTTTCAACACCATTCACAATATTCAGGCGAATACCCCGATTGAGAACATTGTTGCCATGGTAGAGGCAGTGAGGGAGTTTAACGGGGATAAATAAGTATTAATGCTTATAATTGAAGGCCATGCAGTTTGTATATTCCATCGCAGGCACGCTCGCGCTAGCTCATCCTCGCAGCGGTACTAAGCTTCACAAGGGAACCTTGTTCAGCAAGTACCGGCGGGATTCGAACTACCTGCTTATGGAATGATACAAACTGCATGGCCTTTCTATAGGCTGAATGACTCAATGCAGACCCGCTTCAGGCGGAGGATTACTCGATTGCTTCAGTTTCAATAACGAATTTGGTGCTGGACGGCATTCCGTCTGCAGCGCCTGTGAAGCTGCTGTAGGATGCTTCCTCAGAGAGGACTGCCTTGACGCGGCTGATGAGGTCGTTCAGATCGCCTTCCGTGAGATCGGCGAGCTTCTGAATGCCTTCTTTGTCCAGTTTGACCAGACCGCTGTGCAGCTGGTCTGCGCCGTCGTGGAGTGCGCCGATGCCCGTTTTGACAGTATCGCTGCCGCCGGAAAGAGTTTCGGATCCTGTCTGCAGTTTCAGGATACCGTCGACCA
Organism: Eubacterium sp.; assembly: GCA_017433615.1. Taxonomy (GTDB): domain Bacteria; phylum Bacillota; class Clostridia; order Lachnospirales; family Lachnospiraceae; genus CADBRN01. The sequence continues at coordinate 20,293 of JAFRGW010000117.1, read as the reverse complement.
GCGCGTCAGCGCCGCTGAAGAGTTTTGTTCCGGCGGATTTTACTTCTTTTGCGCCGTTTTTGAGTTTTTTGTCATTTCCGGTCAGCTTCGCTGCGCCGTTCTGCAGGGCTTTGATTCCTTTGGAAGAACTGCTGCTGAGCTTTGCTGCGCCTTCGTCAAGTTGTCTGACGCCCGGAACAAGCTTTCCGTCGATGGCTTTTTTCAGGGAAGCCGTGCCGCCAGCCAGCTGGTCAACGCTGCTCTGGAGTGTTCCGAGCTTCTTGACCGGATCAGAGGAGATCAGGCTGTTCAGGGTATTCTTGAGCTCCGGAAGCTGTGCTTTCAGCGCCTGATAGGAGGCACTGTTGACGACATTTCCGAGCGTGGTACTGATTCCCTGTGCCTTTTTGCTGAGCTGGTCAAGACCGCCGGTCAGTTGTGCGACAGTTGCAGGGTCAAATTCCCGGGCGACGACATTTGCATCAATTCCGTCCTGAATCTTCTGAATCACAGTGTCCGCAGCTGTCTTCGCAGCCTTATCAGCTGCATTGCCGACAGCGTCGCGCGCTGCCTGATAAGTTCCCTGCGCCTGCTGGATCTGGCCGTTAGCGGCATTGATTTTCGCGTTTGCAGCATTGATCTGTTCCTGTACCTCTGCCCGTTCTTCCTCAGGAAGGCCGGAAAGATCCACGTTGATTTCCGAGATGGGTTCCATTGCGAGAGATTTCGGCAGCGGCGACTGGAACTGACTGCCGACTTTCGCGCCGACCTCGCTGCCGATGCCGGCCTCGCCCACTTTGGCGGCTACCTGCTTCGCGCCGTTTTTTGCACCGTTGAAGGATTTCTCCTGAATGGCTGCGCCGGCCTGTTCAATTCCCTTTTTCAATGTTTCAATCTGTGTGATCAGACCGTCCACCTGTGTCTTACTGGAATCAAGGCCGTCAAATTCATTCAGCACTTTTGTGAGATCCACGCCGGCTGCATCCAGCGAGCCTTTGCCTGCCTGGACGAGCTGGCTGATTTTATTGACATCAATGGAGTCAGCGGCCTTTTGCAGCTGCCCCATACCGGTGTTCAGTGCATTCACGCCTTTTACCAGATCACTGCTGCTGCCCGTGCTTTTCTGCAGGGTGTCCAGGCCGGTTTTCAGCTGGTCAATACCTGTCTGCAGATCAGAGAGCGATTTGATGCCGCCTGCGAGCTGTTCTGCGCCGTCAACATAGGAAGTGACGCCGGAAGCCAGCGTATTGACACCGTCAACATACTGTTTCACACCGCTCTTGAGTGTGCCGGAGCCGGATGCGAGTTCGCCGACGCCGCTTTTCAGCGTCTTGATGCCGCCGTCCAGCTCTCCGTAGCCGTCCTGCAGCTTTGTGGTGCCGTCGAAGAGTTCGCCGGAGCCGTCCACAAGCTTCGTGCCGGCCTCTTTGATCTTGTCCATAGCTTCATTGATGCTGTCCACAGAGAGGAAATCCTTTGTGGTAAGATCATTGAACAGATCAGACATCGCGAACGTGTAGGTGGAGCCGAGTGAGAAATCCGTGACATCCGCATGAATCTCGAAGGTATCGGAGATGTTCAGATCCTCAATGCCGTCCCGCATTTTCTGCTTAATTTCATGGGTGTCAAAGTCCAGATCACCGGATGCATCGGTATTGTTTTTTGCGCCGGTGTTTTGTTTCTCGGCAGAATCCTTGTCCGCGGCATCATCTTCGCCTGCGGCAGTATCTTTATCCGCGGAATCATCTTTGCCTGCGGCGGCGTCTTTGTCCGCAGAATCTGCGGCAGTCGTGCTGTCAGAATCCATTTCTTCATCCAGCTTCTCCTCCAGATCTGCCAGCTTCAGGCTGTCTTTGAGGCCGGGCAGACCATATCCAATGACAACATTGCCGCTGCCGGTGTTGACAACACGCCCGTTGTCCACGGTGACATTTGTAAAGGTATCCGGCGGAAGAATGATGCCGGTCATCATCAGGAACGGCGATTTGACCGATTCTTTTGTGCCGTTGACAGCGACGGTCACATCGGCATCATTTTCATACTGTACACGGATGGTCAGGCTGCCGCTTTTTCCTTTTAATGCCTCCGGAGTGATCTCTTTGCCGTCCAGAAGGAAGGTGAGATGCACTTTTACAGGAGATGATTTGTCTGTTTTGCCCTGATAGTAAATATCCTGGCCGTCGGCATCCCAGACAAGGGTTCCGTCTTCATCGGTAAAGGTTTCGTCGCCCTTGACATTGATGATATCGCTCAGGTCAGAAGCATCCCTGACAGTGCCTGTTGCGCCATCCAGAATCAGGTGGCTGGAAACGGTTGTATCTGTTTCGTTGCCGGCGGGATCCGCCATGATGTAGACGGTGTCTTCTTTGGAAACTTCAGAAGAAGTGCCGGTAGCGTATACCGGGATGGCTGTCCCGAATGCAGAAGAAGCAAAAACAATGGAAGCCAGTGCTGTTGAAAGACCGGCTGCAGCACTGCGAGAAGTAAATTTTTTACGCATCGTGTAAATCCTCCTGTATCTTGATAACAATAACATGCGGGTAAGCAATTATTTTTGATTTCCCAGAAACCGCCAGGATGTCCGGCAGATCAGTCCGTCGAACAGCATGAACATGCCCGGCAGTATGAAGATGACCGTGAACATGCTGATGATTGCACCGCGGGCGAGCATCGTGCAGATGGAGTGAATGATGTCAATCTGCGAGTACGCCGCGACGCCGAAGGTTGCCGCGAAGAACGAGCAGCCGCTTGTAATAATGGAGGCAATGCAGGCGCGGTGTGCGATGCGGACCGCTTCTTTTTTGTCATGTCCCTGCCGGCGCTCCTTCTGGTAGCGGCTGGTCAGCAGGATTGCGTAATCCACCGTGGAGCCCAGCTGTACGGTTCCGAGAATGATGCTGGTGACAAATGATATTTTTGTGCCGGTAAAATACGGAATTGCCATGTTGATCATAATTGCAAATTCGATGGTCAGCTCCAGAATCACCGGGAGGGAGAGGGAGCGGAAGACCACAGCGATGATTGCAAATATAATCAGGATCGACGCGGCGTTGACATTCCGGAAATCGATATCCGCAATATCCACCAGATCGTGTGTCAGAGGCGCTTCGCCGATGACCATCGCTGAGGGATCGTATTGATCGACGATGGCATTGATGGCATCGATCTGCGCATTGACTTCGTCTGATCCGGTGTAGTATTCCGTGCTCGCGAAGGCCAGTTCATAGCCGCCGCTCTGCAGCATGCTGCGCACATCCTTCGGGATCATCTGATCCGGGATCGACGGATCAATCAGCGAATTCAGCCCGATGCACCAGGTGACGCCGTCCAGTGCGTCGATCTCATCAAACATTTCCTTTTTATCCTTCGCCGGAATACTGCTGTCCATGAGAATCATGTGCATGGTGCTGCTGTCAAAATCGTCCTGCACCTTTACCTGCGCGATCTTGGAGGGCAGGTAATCCGGCAGAGATCCGGACATATCGTAGTAGACACCGACGTGGCTGTTTCCCCAGATGGCCGGGAACAGCAGTACCAGAAATACAGCCAGCCAGATTTTATAATGTCCGGTTACAAAATCCGATAACCGGCCGATGCCAAGGAGCAGCGGACGATGTGTTGTTTTGTTGATCAGCGGCTCAAAGAGAAGAACCAGCGCCGGCAGCAGCGTGATGCAGGAGAGAACCCCGAACAGAACGCCTTTTGCCATGACCAGCCCCATATCAATGCCAAGGGTAAATGTCATGAAGCAGAGGGCGATGAAGCCGGCAACTGTCGTGATGGAACTGCCGATCACAGATTTGAAGGTATCCGCGATTGCGTGTCCCATTGCAGTGTTCTTGTCGCCCGGGAAACGTTTTTCATTTTCCCGGAAGCTGTCGAGCAGAAAGATGGAATAGTCGGTTGTGACACCGAGCTGCAGAACTGCCGCCACCGCCTTCGTAATATAGGAAATTTCTCCGAAAATGATATTGGAGCCCATGTTGTAGATGATGGCGGCGCCGATATCAATCAGGAAGAGAAACGGGACCACAAAGGAGTCTGTCAGAAGCAGCATAACCGCGAGGCAGAGCACCACGGCGATCGTGACATAGATCGGCAGTTCGCCGTTCGTCAGGTCGCGCAGGTCATTCAGAATGGCCGTCATGCCGCTGACATAGCAGTCCTCGTCACAGATCTCCCGAATGCGGTCAATTGCCTCCATGGACTCGTCAGATGAAGTGGAATCCTCCAGCAGGGCGAGCATCATCGTGGCATCCCCGCGGAAAAACTTCTGGCGCAGCGTTTCCGGAATCATTTCCACCGGAAGCGAGAGATCGGCGATGTCGTCGTACCAGAGCACGTCTTTAACATGTGGAACGGCCTCGATCTCCAGCTCGAGCGCGGCGGTATCTTTCAGTGCCTTGTTATCCACGATAATCATGGAAAATGCGCCCATTCCATATTCGTCCATTATAATGTTCTGGCCTTTGACCGTTTCCAGCGATTCCGGAAGATATGTCAGAAGGTCGAAATTTGTGCGGGTATTCAGATATCCGATCGCGGACGGTACGAGCATCGCAATGCAGATGATCAGAATCAGTATTTTGTTTTTGGCGATCCATTTGCCTGCAGCAATCAATTCAGACAGCTCCCTTCTTATATAAATTGACCAAAGTTCATTTTAACAAAAAATGACCATTATTCAATCGTCGAAGTGTACAAAAATGACCGGAGGACAGTTTCGGGAATTATGCAATCTTCAGACGTATTCAAGTACCGCCTCTGCGGGACTTGGCGCGGAACCCGGGCCGCCCCTGCGAACTGTACCGGAAGGCAGTAATGACCTTGACATCCCGGGGAGTGTGCAGATATCATAAGACCATCTGAGGGAGCGGCGCAGACACCCCGGCGGCCGTGGAGAGATAAGCGGTGCGCCGCCGGTGAGCAGGCAGGCTGACTTCCGCAAATACAGGAGGACGCAGCATGGGACGCGTGGAAATCAAAAAAAAGAACAAGGAAGAAGCTCTTTACCAGAAGGGGTTTCAGCTCTTTGTAGATAAGGGATTTGTCAAGACGACGATTGCGGATATCGCAAAGGCTGCCGGCCTGGCAAAAGGAACCTTCTATCTGTATTTCAAGGACAAATACGAGCTTCGGGATAAGCTGATTGCGCGGCATTCCGGACAGGTTCTGCGCGCGGCCAGAGCACATCTTGCGGAAAATCCTGTGGAGGGATTTGAAAATCAGATTCTGGTCATTGTGGATTATATTCTGGAATACCTTCAGAAAAATACAATGGTACTCCGATTTATCAATAAGAATCTTTCGTGGGGGATCTTTGCGGAGGCAATGAGCAGTTCGGCGCCCGAGGAGACGCAGGAGGTTTACAGTGCGCTGCTTGAAATGATGGAGCGGGAGCATGTGAGCTGCGAGCGGCCGGAACTTCTGCTGTTTACGATTTTTGAGCTGGTCGGATCAACCGGCTATTCCTGTATCTTAAATGAACAGCCGGTTACGATGAAGGAATATCTTCCATATCTGCACACGTGTATTCTCCGCACCATTGACGTGTTTACAGGTCCGGAACAGAAGCAGGAAGTGTAAGATCCGGAGCGCAGGTGTATAGACGGCCGGCTTCAGCGGGACAGGACTTGAATTAAGTCCCGCAGGAGCGGAACTTGATGACTACATCAGAAAGGATTCACATGGCTACGATACATGAAATTACGAAACTGACGGACGAGAAATTTGTCAATCTCTATCGTTTAAAAGGAAGCAATAACAAAGGGCATCACGCCAATTATCTGGTCGCCTCCCGGGCGGAGAAAACTGAGGACCTCAAGATCAGGACACGGCAGAATACCGCGGACGGTGTCGCAATCTACGCACTGTATGGCCCGGAACATGACCGGATTGTCATGGTGCGGCAGTACCGCTATCCGGTGGACTGTTTTGTCTATGAACTGCCGGCAGGTCTGGTGGAGGCAGGGGAGAATTTCCGCGACGCCGCCGTAAGAGAACTCCGGGAGGAGACAGGCCTTGTTTTCACGCCGCTGGATGTGGACCCGATGTTTGAGGCGCCGCGCTACACAACCATCGGCATGACCGATGAGTCCTGTGCGACGGTGTACGGATATGCAGAGGGAGAATGCACCAACTGCTTCAACGAAAAAAGCGAGGAGATCGAGATTGTGCTGGCGGACCGCGATGAAGTGCACCGGATCCTGCAGGAGGAGCAGGTCGCCCTGCTGGCAGCCTATCACATGATGCATTTTCTGCATGATGAAGACCCGTTTGCATTTCTGCATCCGGGTGAATAACCGGATCCGGCCCTTATTTACACAGCATTTGAACTCAGTAGATCAGTCCCCCTTCTTAAGACGTCTGGAGCATCAGGCGGTGGGTTTGAAAGGGAATGCAGCATGCCCGAATTAAACAGAAAAATACAGAAATACATCAGCAGAAGTCAGGTGACGGTCTATCAGCTTGCCAAAAACACCGGGCTGGACCGCACGATGATCCAGAAGATGATCAAGGGAACGAAGTATCCCGGCGTGAAATTCTTCTACAAATTCTGCGACGCACTGATGCTGAACCGTGATGAACGGGAGGAACTGATTCAGCTGTTCCGGATTGAAAAAGAAGGTTACAGCCGCTATCAGAGCCGCCGGGAAATCGGCAATCTCCTCGCGAAAATGCAGAGTGTACTGGAGGAATACGAGTATCAGCAGGAAATTCCTATTAGCATACCGGATCTTCCGCCAATTGACGGCCGGTCCGTAGAAGTAAGCGGGAACCACAATGTCCGGCTGTTTATGTATGCATTTCTGCAGGATCAGGTCCGGGAGAAAGCAGTCGGAGACATCTACATGGATGTCTGCAGGTGGACACATAACATTATGAAAAAGCTCTATCATTATCTGGTGGATGGAGCGGGAGCAGACGGTACGGGAAATGTTGTGATCCATCAGCAGGTGATGCTTTCCTATGTGAATACGCTGTCGGAAAGTACATTTGAAAACATTATTTCCATGCGGAAGATTCTTCCGTCGGTCTTTATGTTCGGAAAAAACTATCACGTCAGATTTGCCTATGTGAATAATGCGCGGGATGAACACATCTATGTTCCGTTCCGGCATTATCTTCTTGGAAAAGACCGGCTGTTTCTCTTTAATGATGATGGAGACAGGGGAATCAGCATTACAGATCCTGTATTTATTCAGGGATACCGCAGGGAAGTGCTGGAAATTGAAGCAAAATCCCGCCCACTGTTCCGCTATGCGGATCACCTGGCACAGGCGGCAGAACTGATGCAGGAGATCAACCAGAACTACCGGATGGTTGCTTCTTACGGTGTGACGCCCGGGATCAGTCTGTTTGCGTCAGCAGGGGACTATGTTGTGCCGGGTGAAAAAGAAGCCCGGATATTGTACTGGGAGGCAGGAGAGAAACTTTTCAGGGCGATGGAAGATCCTGATTTTATCCAGATCTACGGGACTGCCGGGATGGAACCATTTATCAAAGAAGGGGTTTTTCCGCCGCCTGCAGACTGGTATATTTCCGGAATGCAGACAAAGGACAGAATTGCCGTGATTCAAGCGTATACAGATTTTCTGCGGGAGAGTAGATCGTCTTATCTGCTGAAAAATGAAAAAGGTGCGGCAAATATATTTTCGGGATTTGACATCCGGCTCTATGCGCCGAACCGGATCCTGATCAGCCAGAGTGGTCCGGGAATTCCCCGCGGTTTGCTGCTGCTGGAGGAAAACAGCATGTTTGAGAGCTTTCTGGATTATTTCCGCAGCCTGATAGAATATGAAGATGTGTATCTGCCGAAGGAGGGCGCTGAACAATTTTGTAAAATTATGGACAAGTATATATCGGAATTATGACATCCTGTACATCACTCAATTCCAAAAAGGTTGCATAAATATTACAAAATTGTAAGAAAAAGCTTCAAATCCGGAATGAAGTGTGTTATAATCGCTCCGAATAAGCTGGAATCAAGTAAGATTTACTGATGAGGAGATGGATTATGAAGAAGCGCCTTGCTGTGCTCGCACTTGCGGCGGCATTGATGGTATCTTCGGTTTCCGTATTTGCAGAAACGACACAGGAACGTCTGAACGCGGCGAAGCAGGCACAATATCAGACTGCGGGACAGCTGCAGACGACGCAGGACCGGATTGCCGTTCTTGAATCCAAGAAGGGTGAGACAGAAGCGTACCTGAAAGAATTGAATGACCAGATGACATCACTCTCCGCAGAGATCGATGATCTGCAGAAGCAGTATGCCGAGAAGCAGAGAGAGCTGGATGCAATCGGTGTCGAGCTTGGGAAAGCCCGCATCGAGGAAGAGAAACAGCGCAAAAACATGAAACTGCGGATTCAGTATATGTATGAGAATTCCGAGCAGAACGGACTTCTGGAATCTCTTTTTTCGGCAGAGTCTTTCAGTGATTTACTGAACCGTGCAGACAACATCAAGAACATCAGCGACTATGATAAAAAGATGCTGGACGAGTACAATGCGATCTGCGAAGAGATTCAGAATGCTGAGGCAAAGGCAGAAGCTGAACAGGCAGAGATTGCAAAAGTAGAAAAGGCATCTGAGAAGAAAAAAGCGGAGATGCAGGAACTTGCAGAGCAGACCTCTGCGCAGGTTGCTGAATATGCAGCAAATATTGAAGATCAGGAAAGTGTTGCAGCGCAGCTGGTCAGTGCGATCCAGCAGCAGGAGGCGGATATACAGGTTCTGACCGCCGCTGTTGAAGAGGAGATCCGCCAGGCAGAGGCAGCGGCTGCAGCGGCAGAAGCCGAGCGCCAGCGTCAGGCGGCAGAAGCGGCTGCGGCAGCAGAAGCAGAAGCAGCTGCGGAAGAAGCGCAGCAGGAGGAAACGTATTCAGAAGAGGAAACAGAAGATGTAGCGGCCTATGAAGAAGACAGCGAAGATACTGCGGAATCTTCAGGCACATCCACTTCAGCGAAAAGCACATCCTCTGCTTCTGACTACAGCTACAGCGGAACTGTGCTGAACAAGCGTGCAGGAACTGTCACGGGACCGAGCGGCAAAGAGACATACTACAATCTGAACATGTCAGGTGTCGTCAATATCATGCGCAATATGGGTAATTCCGATAAATACTGGGTGCGTGATGACGGCGTTAAGATGCTTGGCGACTATGTCATGGTGGCGGCGAATCTCGACACACATCCGCGCGGATCGATTGTAGACAGCAGTCTGGGCAAGGCAATCGTGTGCGATACCGGAACATTTGCCTACTCCAATCCCAATCAGCTGGACGTGGCGGTGAGCTGGTAATAACGCTTTTATCATAAGAATTATGATGCATACAAAAACATCACAGGGATCTCCCTGTGATGTTTTTTACGTTAGCGGGGGCTGCCGCATTCGATCGCTGAATGCGGCAGCCCCTTCTTATTTGCGTATAAAAGCTGCCAGTTTTCGCGCCAGCGCGTGCATGTTTGTGACGTAAAATGCGCCGGCAAGTTTGCGCGCGGCGCGCCTGGAGGGGCCGGAGGCGGTAAGCAGAAACTGCAGAATGATGGCCGCGGTTTTCCGGGTGCCCGGGTCTTCGGAAAGACCATCCGGATCCATTGCGGGGTCATGGCCGGCTTCATATGCATCAATATTGCGGGTTGCCTTCGGCTCAGGCACAGTCTGTGCGCCGTTTGCCCGCGCCTGTCGGAGGGTCCGAAAGAGGTCGCGGCTGAAGGCTTCACGCTCTCTGAAATCTGCCGACGCGATCCAGCGGTTTACGCCCAGCGCCAGCTTCCGGCTGTCGGGTGTGCGCGCGGCAGCCGGTACGAAGTGATCATCTTCCACCATCCAGAAAAGCGGCTCATGCTGGTTGATGCCGGAAGTGGAGCATGCGACGATGTAATCCGGCGCTGCATGTTCAAACAGCTGTCCGATCAGAGAATATTCCGGTGTAATGCGGATGATTTTATCCTGCAGTGTCTCCAGCGCCGCCTCATCATACAGCCCGGGTGTCAGGCCGGGGCAGTCGTTCAGATAGATGCGCCGGATGCGGCTGCGCAGAGAAGGACTGCTCTGTACGGCTGCATACAGCAGTGTATTGCCGCCTTTTGAGTGGCCTGTCAGGATGAGCTTCTGCATGCCGGATGCACCGTATTTTGCAGTCAGGCGCTGCATCCAGAGAAGCGCCATCTTCTGTGAAGGTGTTTCGCAGTAGCTGATGGCAAAGGCTTCCTGCCAGGAAGTCAGGGAATTGTCCGCACCTCGTACCATCAGGACATCTGTTCCGCCGGGCAGGACTGCTCTGAGGGCGGCAAACTGTGCCCGCCCGATCCGGAACATTTCTGTATAATCAGAGAGTTGTACATCGCGGAAACGCGGGGAGACAGCCATTTCCCGGAACAGTGCGGAATTGACATTGATCTGCGAGGTTCCGCGCCGGGAGAGATAGCGCTTTGCGGCCTCTGCAACCGTGATTTGTTCTCTGGCCTTCGGCAGGGGAACGATCCCGTTCAGTTCGTAATAAACCAGATAAGAGAAGACAAGACTGTCGACTTCATTAAACGGACGTTCTGCAAAGGTCCGGCCGCCGGATTCTTTAACATAGCTGATAATATTTTTCATGGACAGCTCCGATCAGGGAAACCTGTGTAAAATCTGTTTTGCAGGACACAGGCATCAGACAAATTTTCTTATGAATATTACTATATCATTTTCGAGGGATGTGGTACAATCATATCGTTGAGAAATGAAATGCCTGTGAAATCATTCTGAACAGATCGGATGGTGTTGTTACAGGCGCTGTAATGATTGTGGAGGTATATGATTATGGATATGAAAAAACTGGCCGGTGAGAAGGCTGCTGAGTACGTCAAGGACGGGATGGTTGTCGGACTGGGAACCGGATCCACAGCATATCATATGGTAAATGCAGTCGGCGAACTTGTGAAAAAGGGATATAAGATTCAGGCAATCCCGACATCCAAGGCAACAGAAGAGCAGGCACGTTCCCTGGGTATTCCGCTTCTGACAATCGATGAAGTGACTCATGTTGATCTGGATATCGACGGCGTTGACGAGATCGATCCAGAATTCAACGCAATCAAGGGCGGCGGCGGCGCACTGTACCGCGAGAAAGTTGTCGCAACACTGGCCGATGAAGTAATCTGGATTATGGACGAGAGCAAGAAGGTCGCCCATATCGGTGATTTCCACCTTCCGATTGAAGTTGCAAAATACGGCTCAAAACAGGCATTTGCAAAGATGGAAGCGTTCGGCTGGAAGCCAACCATGCGTGAGAAAGACGGTGAGCTGTTTGTCACAGATAACGGTAACTATATCATCGATCTGCATCTGGGCGCAGGCTTTGATATTCAGGATGTCAAAGAGAAGATCGGAACCATCGTCGGCGTTCTGGAGCACGGTCTCTTCCTGAATATGTGCAAGCGCATGATCGTTGGCCATTCAGACGGATCGCTTGAAATTATCGAGAACGAAAACAAGTAAATCAATTCAGATGGGGGAGCCCCGCGTCTCTGCAGGCGGCGGGGAATCTCCCGGACGAAATGGATTCTGAAAAGGAGCATCGAAATGTTAAAGCATGTGATCCTGTGGCAGCTGAAAGACGAACTCGCAGGCGAAGAGAAAGAAGCCGTCATGCGCGGCATCAAAGAAGGACTTGAGGGTCTTGCCGGACAGGTGCCCGGCCTTCTGGAAGTACATGTACAGATTGAAAAACTGCCGACATCTACCGTAGATGTCATGCTGGATTCCACACTGACGGATGCGGATGCACTGGCTGCCTATGCCGTACATCCGGCACATGTCAAAGTGGCAGATGAGAAGGTGCGTCCCTACACCAAATCGCGCGCCTGCATCGACTACGAGGTGTAATGCATGCGCTATCAGGAGCCAAAAGAGATTGACATGCAAAGCATGACAATCGATGAGATCCGGGAATACAGAAACCAGTACAATCATTTTGCAAATCTGATTGGCCTGACCATCACCGAGATGGGCGAAGGTTACGGAATCACCCGGATGACCATTACTGACCAGATGCGCAATCCGGTCGGATCCGTGCACGGCGGTGCGATCGCCACAACGGCCGATGTGGCCGGCGGATCCGCAGCCAGCACGCTGGGCCACCCGGTCACCACCCTGGACTGTTCCCTGCATTACCTCCGTCCCGGTCTGAAAGACTGCACAGAGATCATTGGCAAGGGAACTGTCATCAAAGGCGGCAGACGTGTGATCGTCACAGACGTCGAAGTGACCAGCCAGGACGGCACCGTCCTCGCGCGCGGGATCTACACCTACGCGACGCTGGATTCCTGATTCTGTTATTAAGGGCTGTCATATTTATGACAGCCCGTTTTCTTCTTCCTCAGCTTCGCGCCGCATCTCTTCCCCTTTCTGCTCCAGATTTTTCGCCACCAGCATCATCCCGTACAAAATTACCGGAACGGCCACGGTACAGAAGACAGATGCCATCAGCAGGCGGCCGGCCATCGGGCTGTCCATCAGTGCAAATACCATAGTGGAAGCATAGATGCCCACGAGCAGTACAATTCCCAGAATCGCTGTGATTCTTCTGATCTTTTTCATCGAAGTCCTGTTCTCCTCTCATGTGTATCAGATACAGCTATTGTAAAGAATCGCCCCGGAAACAGCAAGTCTTTGTCAGAAATTGCAGGCGCCGGCACCCGGATCCGGATCGGCAGCGATTTTAGAAATGCTTTAGAATCCCCTTGCTTTACTTAGATATCAGGTTTTGGTATACTGGCTTCGTAGGTGTTTTCTGCCGCGGAGGTTTACAGATTTGTTTGGCTATATCACAATTGACCGGGACGAACTGAAGGTCAAAGATTATGAGGCATACAATCATTTTTACTGCGGTTTGTGCCAGGACCTTAAGGCGGCGTCCGGGCAGCGGTCAAGGCCGACGCTCACGTACGATATGACATTTCTGGCAATTCTGCTGACGGCACTCTATGAGGAAGAAACCACCCGCGAAGTACACCGGTGTATGTTCCACGGCGGCGCGCGCCGGATGTGTTACCGCAACCGGTACACGTCCTATGCGGCAGACATGAATATGCTGCTGGTTTATCACAACCTGATGGACGACTGGATTGACGAGAAAAACAGGAAGAGCCTCGCTGCCGCCCGTCTGCTGAAAAAATCCTACAGCAGAACAGCAGCGCGCTATCCGGAAAAAGTGCAGGCGATCCGGACATATCTGAAAGAACTGCACAGAGCCGAGCAGGCGAAGAGCACGGATCTTGACCTTGCAGCGGGACTGACCGGAACGCTGATGCGTGAGATTTTCACGTTTCAGGCGGATCACTGGAGCCGGTCCCTGGGCGATGTGGGCTTTTATCTCGGAAAATACATTTATCTGAAGGACGCCTTTGATGATCTGGAGGAGGACCGGAAGAACGGGACGTACAATCCGTTCTTTGCAATGGCAGAGGAACCGGATTTTCAGAAGCGGGCCAATGAAATACTGACAATGATGGCATCATCGGCAGCCCGTGCATTTGAACGCCTGCCGATTGTAGAATACGCAGATCTGCTGCGCAATGTACTCTATTCCGGACTTTGGGTGGAAAATCCAAAGCTGTCCGGAAAGGAATGGCTCTCCGAGCGGGCACGCCGCGGCCTTTTCGGAAAGCGCGGGGAGAAGAAACAAAATGCAGGATCCATATAAAGTGCTCGGTGTCCCGCGGGATGCCGACATGGATGAAATCAAGAAAGCATACCGGACACTCAGCAGAAAATATCATCCGGATGCCAATATCAACAATCCGAATAAAGAGCAGGCGGAGGAGATGTTCAAGCAGGTCCAGCAGGCATATGATCAGATTGTGGACGAGCGCGAGCACGGAACTGCAGGCAGTACCGCCGGCGGATACGGAAATACCGGCGGCTACGGAAGCTATGGCGGGTTCGGCGGATTTGGCGGCTACGGATATGGCAGAACCGGGTCTTCGGCCGCACAGGATCCGAAACTGCAGGCAGTGCTCAATTATCTGAACAGCAGACATTACACCGAGGCCCTGCATGTGCTGGAGGATATTCCGGAGCGGACAGCCGTCTGGTATTATTATCATGCGATTGCAAATGCCGGGATCGGCAACAACGTCAATGCGACGGAGGATGCGAAGCGTGCGGCTTCTATGGAACCAGAAAACATGCAGTATCAACAGCTGTACAGTCAGCTGTCGGGTGCGAATGACTGGTACCAGGATATGGGGCGCGGATACGGTTATGAGGACTGCCAGACGAGCCGGCAGGCCGGACCGGGAAGTCTGTGTACGATGTGTATGGCGTGCATGGTCATGAATCTCTGCTGCTGCGGCCCTTATGGCGGCGTGATATGCTGCTGATGGTGTGAACTCAGTGGATCAGTCCCCCTTATTAAGACGCGTGGAGCGTCAGGCGGCGGGTTTGAATATGCAGGAAAGGATCCCGATATGCAGATACTTGAAAAACAGTGGGAGCGCGACTATTACAGAGAACTGAAACGCGAGAAGCGCAAGGCAATTCTGGACGCTGCGATTCTGGAAGAGGGAATGTCCCCGGAGAATGAGCTGCGCGTAAAGCTTCTGGAATCCCGTTACGGAAAAAAACTGGAGAAGGGGCAGTCAGTGGACTATTTCATCCGCGGATGGATGACCCTGCAGTTTCTGGCAAATGCGCGGAAAAGTTTCGGGTTTAAGCGCAAGGTCCGCAAGGAACTGGCCAGTGTGAAGGCGGACTGGCAGCTTGACCTGGCGGCAGAATACGGTGAGGCCGGACAGAAGGTTCTGTATCAGGAGTTCTGTCAGCTGACGCGCGTCTATCTGGATCTCTGTCAGCGGGACCGGAATTACGGCGCGATCCTTTTCGGCGTCGGACGCATCAAAGAAGAGACACTGCAGAGCAAAATCGGCAGAGATATTTATACCATTGCATATGAAATTCCGCAGGAAATCGATGCCGTGGAGGACCTGAAATTATTTACCGATGCCGCTGCAAGAACGCTGACGGACGTATTTCCGGAAATTACAGATGGATTTTATGAACTCGTAGAAAAAAACAGAAAGTAACAGATTATGGCAGATAACCAGAATAACCAAAACAAAAACGGGCAGGAACCCAATAAAAACAACAGGCAGACGATCCTGATGGTAGCAGTCTGCCTGTTGCTGAGTCTGATGATATTTGTACTGGTCTCACAGCTGTCTGAGATGAACAGCAATGAGATCTCCTATGACCGCTTTATCGAGATGGTAAAGGCGGATGAGATTGAAAAGATTGAGCTGGAGTCGAATATTCTGACGGTAACGCCGAAGAAACCGGAAAATCCGGACAACCCGAACGAGACTTATACCGTGAAGCTGGTCGGCGACGAGAACGGACTGAATGAACTGCTGCAGGATACCGGGATCGAGTATATCAAGAAGACGCCGAATATGCTGGAGGAGATCATCTCGACAATTGTCAGCATTGCGCTGCCGCTGGTCATCATGCTGGTCGGATTTAACTTTATCATGCGCGGCATGGGGCGCGGCGGCATCATGGGCGTCGGTAAGAGCAAAGCCCGCAATTACGTGCAGCGTGAGACCGGCATTACGTTTCAGGATGTTGCCGGCGAGGATGAGGCAAAGGAATCCCTGCAGGAGGTTGTAGAATTCCTGCACAATCCGGAGCGCTACAACCAGATCGGTGCGATTCTTCCCAAAGGCGCGCTGCTTGTGGGACCGCCCGGAACCGGAAAAACGCTGCTGGCCAAGGCAGTTGCGGGAGAGGCGCATGTGCCGTTTTTCTCACTGTCCGGCTCTGAGTTTGTAGAAATGTTTGTAGGTGTGGGCGCATCCCGCGTCCGCGACCTGTTTGAGGAGGCCAAGAAAAGCGCGCCGTGCATTATCTTTATCGATGAGATTGATGCGATCGGAAAATCCCGTGATTCCAGATACGGCGGCGGAAACGACGAGCGCGAGCAGACGCTCAACCAGCTGCTCGCTGAGATGGACGGATTTGACAGCTCCAAAGGGCTGCTGATTCTGGCGGCGACCAACCGGCCGGAAGTGCTGGATCCTGCGCTGCTGCGTCCGGGCCGTTTCGACAGGCGCGTGATTGTGGACCGGCCGGATCTCAAGGGCCGGATTGCGATCCTGAAGGTGCATGCAAAAGATGTTCTGATTGATGATACGGTTGATTTTGAGGCGACGGCGCTGGCAACCTCCGGTGCGGTCGGCTCCGATCTTGCCAATATGATCAACGAGGCGGCGATCCTCGCTGTCAAGAACGGCAGAAAGGCCGTCTCGCAGGAAGACCTGATGGCGGCCGTTGAAGTTGTACTGGTGGGCAAGGAGAAGAAAGACCGCATTCTCAGTGAGGAAGAGCGGCGGATTGTCTCCTACCATGAAGTCGGCCACGCGCTGATCAGCGCACTGCAGAAAGATGCAGAACCGGTGCAGAAGATCACGATTATTCCGCGCACCATGGGCGCGCTGGGCTATGTGCTGCAGGTACCGGAAGAAGAGAAATATCTGAACACGAAGACCGAACTCGAGGCGATGGTTGTCGGCATGCTCGGCGGCCGTGCGGCAGAAGAAATTGTCTTCGGAAATGTCACGACCGGCGCATCGAATGATATCGAGCGCGCGACGAAGCTGGTGCGCGCGATGATCACCCAGTACGGCATGTCGGAGAAATTCGGCCTCATGGGTCTCGCCCGTGTGGAGCATGAATACTTAAGCGGCCGCGCCGTGATGGACTGCGGCGATGCGACTGCGACCGAGGTCGACCATGAAGTCATGCGGATTCTGGATGAATCCTATCAGAAGGCAAAAGCAATTCTGCAGGAAAACCGCCATGCACTCGATGAGATCGCAGCGTACCTGATCACGAAGGAAACCATCACCGGCAAGGAATTCATGGAAATCCTGAAGAAGGTGCAGAACGGAGAGAATGAAGCAGGAGAAGCAGAATCAGAATCAGTCAAAGCAATTGAAGAACGAACCGGCGCTGATGCAGAACAGCCGGGAACAGAACCTGCAGCCACAGGCGGAGCAGACCGGGCAGGAGAATCTGCAGCCACAAGTGGATCAGAGGGTGCAGGAGAACCGCCAGCCACAGACGGAGCAGGCGCAGAACCCGGAACACCCGCACTTTGACATCAAAGAGGAGCTGAAGAAACTCCCCGCAAAGCCCGGCGTCTACCTCATGTATGACGCGCGGGATGTGGTGATGTATGTCGGCAAGGCCGTCAGCCTGCGGAACCGCGTGCGGCAGTATTTTTCAAACAGCCGCAACAAGCGTCTGAAGATCTACAGTATGGTGCCGCAGGTCGCGCGTTTTGAATACATCGTGACAGATTCCGAGGTGGAAGCACTTGTGCTTGAGTGCAATCTGATCAAGGAATACCGGCCGAAGTACAACACGATGCTGATGGATGACAAGGCCTACCCGTTTATCAAGGTGACGGTGCAGGATGCCTATCCGCGTGTACTATATGCGCATCACATGCGCAAAGATAAGGCGCGGTACTTCGGTCCCTATCCGAACGCATCTGCCGTCAAGGAAACCATTGATCTGGTCCGGAAGCTGTACCATCTGCGGTCCTGCAACCGGAATCTGCCCAAAGAGATCGGGCGGGAGCGTCCCTGCCTGTACTACCATATACATCAGTGCAAGGCACCGTGCCAGGGCTGGATCTCTGAAGAAGAATATCAGGCGTCCCTGCAGCAGGCAATTTCCTTCCTGAACGGCAATCCGGGTGAGGAGATCAAACGACTGACCGAACAGATGCAGCAGGCATCGGAAGAATTGAATTTTGAGCGGGCGGCATCCTACCGCGATCTGATCGCCAGTGTGCGGAAGGTCATGGAACATCAGAAAATGACCAACAGCAGCGGCGATGACCAGGATGTGCTCGGACTTGCCATGGAAGGTGAGGACGCAATTGTACAGGTCTTCTTCGTGCGGGACGGCAAACTGATCGGTCGGGATCATTTCTATCTGAAAGCGACAGACGGCGATGACCGCGGCGCGGTTCTGCAGAGTTTTCTGAAGCAGTACTATGCCGGCACGCCGTTCATTCCGAAGGAACTGATGCTCTCTGATGTTGTGGAAGAGGCGCAGATTATCGAAGAGTGGCTGACTGCGAAGCGCGGGAAACGTGTCTATGTGCGCACGCCGCAGAAAGGCAAGAAGGAGAAACTCGTTGAACTGGCCGCGCGGAACGCGCAGATCCTGCTCTCACAGGACAGAGAACGCCTCAAACGGGAAATCGGCCGTACGATCGGGGCCGTCAAAGAGATCGGCTCCCTTCTGGAGATCGAACCGCCCGAACGCATCGAGGCATATGATATTTCGAATATCAGCGGATTCCAGTCAGTCGGTTCTATGGTCGTCTATGAAAAAGGGCGGCCGAAGAAAGCAGATTACAGGAAATTCCGCATCAAATCAGTGGAAGGACCGAATGATTACGCGAGCATGGAAGAGGTGCTGACCCGCCGCTTTGAGCGCGGCATCCGTGAAGAGAGCGGATTTGACCGTCTGCCGGATCTGATCATGATGGACGGCGGAAAAGGACAGGTCAACATCGCACTTGATGTTCTCGGCAGGCTGGGGCTGGACATTCCGGTCTGCGGTATGGTAAAAGACGACCGGCACCGTACGCGCGGGCTGTATTTTGAAAACGAGGAAATACCGATTGATACGTCCGGTGCGGGATTCCATCTGATCACCCGCATTCAGGACGAGGCACACCGCTTTGCCATTGAGTACCACAGACTGCTGCGCAGCAAAGAACAGGTACATTCCGTGCTCGATGACATTCCGCAGGTGGGGCCGGCAAGACGCAGGGAACTGATGAAACATTTCCAGAATCTGGACGAAATCAGAAGTGCGGACATAGAAACGCTGAAAAATCTTCCGTCAATGAATGAGAAGGCAGCGGAAAGTGTCTATGCTTTTTTTCACCAGAATCAAAATGAATCATAAAGTGCATTGATACAACGCCGGAAACGGTGATATAAAAGCGATGGCAAGGGGGAAGGCATCCAATGAAAGAAAAGATCGTCACACTGACCAATCTGATGGAGCAGATGAAGCTGAAATACTGCACGCCGGAAATTGATCTGGAGGACCGTTTTATCACAATTCCGGAAATCAACAGGCCGGCCCTGCAGCTGGCGGGATACTTTGAGCATTTCATGAACCGCCGCGTTCAGATTATCGGATACGTAGAGTACACCTATCTGATGCAGAAGACAGAAGAAGAACGCACGCGCGCCTATGAGGACTTCATTTCCAAAGATGTCCCGTGTGTGGTCTTTACAACGCAGATTGAGCCGGATCCGGAGCTGCTGGATCTGGCCAGAAAATATCAGGTGCCGACGTTCTCGACCGAGCGGCAGACATCTCCCTTTACGGCAGAAATAACCAGATGGCTGAATGTACAGCTGGCGCCGAGTATCTCGATCCACGGCGTCCTGATCGACGTTTACGGCGAAGGTATCCTGATCATGGGTGAGAGCGGTATCGGAAAGAGTGAGACGGCGCTGGAGTTGGTCAAGCGCGGACACCGTCTCGTCAGCGATGATGTCGTTGAGATCAGCCGTGTGAGTGATATCACACTTGTCGGAACGGCGCCGGATATCACCCGGCACTTCATCGAACTGCGCGGCATCGGCATCATCGACGTTAAGACCCTGTTTGGTGTACAGAGCGTAGAGAAAACACACTCCATCGATCTGGTCATCAAGCTGGAGGAATACAATCCGGATAAAGAATACGACCGCCTCGGCATGGAAGAGGAATACACAGAATTTCTGGGAAATAAAATTACCAGCCATGCACTTCCGATTCGTCCCGGACGGAACCTGGCGATTATCGTTGAGACGGCTGCAATCAACCACCGTCAGAAAAAGATGGGATACAACGCGGCACACGAGCTGTACCGGCGTGTACAGGAAAGTCTGGCGCAGAAGAGAAGATAAGAAAAAGGGGCTGTCGCATTAGTTGATGCGGCAGCCTTGCTATATCGGGAAAAATCCGGCTCTTTGGCCGGATTTTTCTTATATATAAGCCTCTGATTTCGAGCTTTTTTGTGGATAAGCGTCTTTTAATAAGACCGCCTTGTGGATAAAGCAGCCTCTTGCCCATGTCGTTTTGAAAAGTCAAAAATTATGCCGTTTTCAGTGCTGTCAGAAACTGTC
Organism: Eubacterium sp.; assembly: GCA_017433615.1. Taxonomy (GTDB): domain Bacteria; phylum Bacillota; class Clostridia; order Lachnospirales; family Lachnospiraceae; genus CADBRN01. Next base: position 118 of record JAFRGW010000117.1, on the reverse strand, counting down.
CGGTCCGGCCACTTTGAATCTTGAAATGCAGCTTGTTGATGTCGTGCGCGATAGCTGTCAGCACACTCTGTGCGAGTACATTCTCTTTTCCGCGGTACAGATACTGACGAAATCCCAT
>JAFRGW010000116.1 GCA_017433615.1 Eubacterium sp. | reverse complement strand
CCCATATTGCCCATCTTTTCCGTCTATTTCTCTCATATAACTGGTTTCAGACCGGATCTCAGGCACCTGGTCTCTTAAGTAACATGCCGCACAGATCCCGTCAGGAATCCATGCGGCATCTGACATCACGAAAGATTCAGGTGCTTCTTAAGCATAAACGTTGTTCCGAAGAAATACAAGACACTGTAGACAAGATAAATGATCAGCTGCCGGATCTCTGCTGCCAGGAACATATTCCCGAGAAGATTTTCCGTCTGCACAGGTGCGGCCGTTTCCGGTGTCATGTACTGTTCACTGGATCCGATCAGTTCCCGGATTGGTCCGATCTGGAAAACGGATGTCAGAATCATTTCCAGAATCATCAGGCCGACAAATGCCGCAAATGCCGCTGCGATTTTATGCCGGTTTGCAATGTTTCCAACTGACAGACAGAAATAAACCATCAGAATGAAGCATACGATTTCTACAATGATAAGAACGACTGTCAGTACAGTGTTCAGGTTGAACAGTTTCATCAGAGACTGCAATTCTTCCCAGAGCTCCACCGCACCCCGCGAACGGACCAGGCCGGCCGCCAGCATCATCACCAGCCCGGAAATACCTGCTGCAATCACGGATAATATCGTCCAGAACAATGCCGAAAGCACTTTCGATATCACAAGCATCCAGGTCGGCACAGGCAGCGTATGCATCAGATAACCCTCACCGGAGAGAAGATTCCGGTAAAATCTGGATATGATTATTGCAGCCGTCATCACAAACATTGCGATAATCAGGAAGACGTAAATAATCATCAGGATGGCAATCGCTGTGTCAAAAGGGCCGCTGTAAATATATTCCGTTGTTCCGGCCGCCTCCGCCGCCTTCTGTGCTGCATGCAGCTTCGCAAGATTCGCCCGGTTTGCAAATCCGACCACTGTGCCGCAGATAATGACAGCCAGATACATAATGCCCAGAAGCCGCACCGTTGATTTCCATTCATATTTGAATAATTTGCCTAACATCTGAACACCTCCCTGAACAGCGCATCCACAGATTTTCCGTGCTGTGCGCGGATGTTGTCCACCGTATCATGCAGCACCACATGTCCTTCCTGCAGGAAAATCACTTCATCCAGTACCCGCTCGATATCTGCGATCAGGTGTGTGGACAGCATCACCAGCGCATCTTCCGAATAATTATTAATGATCGTTTCTAAAATATAATCCCGCGCTGCCGGGTCCACGCCGCCGATCGGTTCATCCAGAAAGTACACCTTTGCCTCGCGGCTCATCGCCAGAATCAGCTGCACCTTTTCTTTGTTGCCCTTCGAGAGCGTCTTGAGCTTTGCATTCCCGTCAAGGCCCAGTGAAGCCAGCATCGTCATTGCCTTCTCCATATTGAAGTCTGCATAAAAATCCCGGAACATCTCCAGAAGTGCACTGACATTCATCCACGGAAACAGATACTCAGCATCCGGCAGATAAGAAACAATTGCCTTCGTCTCCGGCCCCGGCTTGTTTCCGTCAATCAGAATTTCACCGGATGTCGGCTGCAGAAGTCCGTTTGCAAGTTTCAAAAGCGTCGTCTTTCCGCTGCCGTTCGGTCCCAGCAGTCCGACAATCCGCCCGGAGTCCAGCGAAAAGCTGACATCGTCCAAAGCCCGTACACCTTTCCCGTACTGTTTTGTAAGATTCTGACATACGATCAGATCACGCATCCGTATCACCTGCCTTTGTCTCTTTGATTTCATCCAATATCTGTAAGATCTCTTCCTTGTCAAATCCAAGTTCCTGCATCTGCCTGATAAACTGCTCAGATGCTTTCCTTGCAATATCCTTCCGCATCTGTCTGATCCTTTCCGCATCCTCCGTCACAAAACGCCCGCTTGTCCGGACCGAATACACCAGTCCGCCGCGCTCCAGTTCCGCGAATGCTTTCTGCATCGTATTCGGGTTGACACCTGCCTCATTCGCCAGTTCCCTGACCGGCGCCAGCCGGCTCCCCGGCGGATACCTGCCGGTCATAATCCTCCGTTCAATCTCCTCCACAATCTGCAGATAAATCGAACGCGTGTTATCCAATTCCCATGCCATCGGATTCCTCCTCCCTGCCTTTTTTCTTTGCTGTCTGTTTTTTTGCTTTCTGAGTTCTTTTGACTTCTGGATTCTTTTGCTTTCTGTATGTTGAGACCGTTCAAAATACGATTTTTAAATCGAATGACTTGTCTCCTGACGCATTGTATTATTGTGTTGTTGTATTATCTGATTAACACAATACAACAACAAGACATCATTGTCAATATTATTTTGAAACGGTTTTAATAAATTTTATTGCGCTTGTAACTATAACGCATATACGTTATAATTTATTCAGGAGGTTCGTTATGAATATCAATTTCACAAACGCATTGCATCAATCCGGGCTCAGTACCTATCGGCTCTCAAAACAGTCCGGCGTTCCGTATACCGTTGTGCATGAACTGGTTTCCGGAAAAAAGGACATCAATAAACGTCCTGCCGAAACTGTTTCCCGACTGGCCGCTGTTCTCGGACTATCTTCAGAAGAAATCATGAATCCGATTTATTATATGGATAAAGTGAGCGGGAAATACCGCGGGGTCAGCTATGAATGGAAGCACGACGGCGAAATGAAGCTGTTATTGAAAAATAAAGATTTTTCCAGTACGCTGGAATCCAAATACAATATGACACGTCAAAAAGACAAAAAGGCCTATGACGCCTATACAGAAATATGCATTGATCAGACATTAGCTGAACTTGATGCCAAAAATGCAATCGAACGATTTTTACAGAAGGAGAAAGCGGATGGAAACCTATAAACTCATGCACAGAGACACCCTCTGCGGTGTAGTGACACTGGATGAGGATTCCGGACATCTGTTAGAATATAAAAATCTCAGCCAAAATGCCCCTTTTCTTGGTAACGCTGATACCCGTCTGATGAAAAAATGGTGGGAAGCCAGGGCAATCCCTGCTTCAAGAACCGCTATGCAGGAAGTAATCAGACAGGCAGGATGTGTCTCAAATATAGATTATCTTGCAAAAAATCTCGCATTGAGTATGACCGACACATACTGGATCTGCCCGATTGAACTGGGTTTGAACTGGTCTGATGTCAATTTGCACAATCTGTCTTTTTACCCAGATGGCAAAATGCCGTATCATAACGATACTTCATACGATCCAAACGCTTCTTTAGGCGGCCAGATGGATAAATACTGGGATTTAAATACCTGCCCGCCAATTCTGGTAAAAACCGCCTATCGGGAATACGGACAGCAGGCGATCAATGAGGCGTTTGCATGTATGCTCCATGAAATGCAGGGAACTGATTTTCCATATGTAAGATATTCGCTCCGACCCGGTATTGATAACGGTCTGCAGGCAGTATGTGACACTTTTACGACAGAACAACGGGAACTGGTCCCTGCTTTGGAGATTCTTGATTCTCAGAAAATCCCGAATGATCTTTCATTGTACGATGCATTTATCAAGATCAGCGCAGCGAATGGAATCGATGAGGGATATATAAGAGATTATATGGATTACCTGACAATGACAGACTTTATAATAAGCAATACGGATGAACACTTATTGAATTACGGTATCATCAGAAGCTCATCCACCCTTGCGTTCATAGAACCTGCTCCAATATTTGATTCCGGCAACAGCATGTTCTTTGACGTGCATATGCCGCACGCCCTCACACGTGCTGAACTGCTTGCTCGAAAAATCACTGCAATTCACAGTACGGAAGAAGCAATGCTTAAGCACATTACAAATAGAAGTCTTGTGAGAGCAGATCTTCTTCCATCTCCCGGAGATGTTTTTGAATTCTACAGTTCCCGCGGAATTCCTGAGCAGAAAGCTTCGTTTATCGCTGAAAGTTATCACAATAAACTCTCATTGTTTCAAGATTTCCAGCACGGAAAAACAATTTCTTTATACACCGAAAAGAGGGGGCACTAACACGCTCCCTCACGAAGATAAGATAAAACTCTCCTGCAGGCTTCTTCAAATGCCTCGCCCTTAAATCCATGCCGCCCGCCCGGGATTCTGCAGAACCGGCAGTCCGGCTTCATAGCTGCTGCCTTTTCTGATACCGAAATATCGACAACATCGTCCTGATCACCGTGCAGGATCAGAACTTGTCCGCTGTACCCTGTGAATTCACGATAAACGTCCAGATCCCAGATGTCTTCTGCATATCTTCTGCCCAGCTGTATCCAGCCGTCAAACAAATCAAATGTTTCCGGAATGCTCTCTCTGTCATGAAACATCTGATGCATGCGTTCTGGGAGATCGAGCGGCGGATAGAGAAGGATCAGCCCTGCTGTGGCATCTCTTCGGCTTCTGCAAGCTGCCAATACAGAAGAAACAGCTCCCTGGCTTCCTCCCATCAAATAAATGCGTTCCGGATCAACAAAATCCCACGCAGCTGCCGCAGAAAGTACTGCCGAAAGGTCATCCACCCAGGTAACGAGAGAGGCATCTGTCGTCTCTCCGCTGCTATGTCTTTGCCTGACAATCTCACCTTCCCTGCCATAGAAAACCGTTCCACCGCAATAGTCAAACGTATATACTGCATACCCGGCTGCCGCCAGCCGCTCTGCATAAGGTGTGCCGGCTTCATGGTTCTTTCCGAGTTCATGTGAGAAAATCAGGAGCGGATATCTTCCTTCTGAAACCCCTGCCGCTTCTGCTGCCTCTGCCGATTGCGCTGCCTCTGCTGCAGGAATATATGCTTTTCCGTAAATCCGGTACACTTCTGAAGATGGGGAATTGTCCCGCTTCCTGCTGCACCAGATTTCTTTCGTGTAAAATGGTTGCTTCATGCTGCCTCTTATTACTCCGCTGTCTTGTCCTCTGCAGTCTGCACTTCTTCCGCCCCTGCAGTCTCTTCCGCCGAAGTACGATCTTTATAATGAATCACTTTATCCAGAAACTTCCGGTAAGCTTCCCCTTTTCCATTGCTGAACCGCTTTTTTGCAATCTCAGATCCGCCGATTGCGGATGCCGCTGCCGCAAGGATTGTTAACGCCAGTTTTCTTTTCCATCTCATTGCGCGATCCTCCGTTCGATTCTCCGTTTCTTCCCGTCTGCATAACAGGCAAGTGTTTATGCATAGAATAATCAAATTCCGCTTCGATGTCCAGTGCATAATGATCCGCTTCCGTAATAAAAACACTTCTGATTGCATCTGGTATTCAGGAACAATCAACAAAACCTGAAACAAGGGAAGAGACGTTCTGTCTCTTCCCCTGCCCTGAATCCCTCTATGAAAGAAAGATTTGCAATTAACACACTTTCAAGGTACTCATTTAACTTTAATCTTCACTGTCACGGTCTTCCACTCGGATGCATTATAGTTCGCATTTCCGGCTGCTTTGACTTTGATCTTCACTTTGTAAGTACCTTTCTTAAGCCCCTTCTTCACCGTAAGCTTACCGTTTGCTTTGGCAATCTTGAATTTTCTCTTGAAGCTCTTTTTGCCAAGCTTCGCGCTTACGAGTTTATAAGTGACCTTGCCTTCGCCATTCGCTGTGAAAGTAATAATCTTAGAAGCGTTCAGCTTCTGCGCTTTCTTCTTCACCTTGGCCAGTTTGACCTTTGCGGTCTTCGCCTTGATGGAAAGCGGATTGGCAGCTTTGTTGATCGTAAATTTGCTGCCGGCCGTTCCTGTATAGTTTCCTGTTCCGGTGATGGTTACTTTCGCGGTACCGGCATTGATGTTGTTGGCATAAGTGACTTTGTAGTCAGCACCTGCTTTCAGGGTTGTTCCACCCACCTTTACTACCGGCTTCTGTGTGATTGCCTTACCGGTGTAGGTCTTTGCTGTGAAACCGGAAATTGCAGCTTTTGCCAGAGATGCCGGGTTGATCTTATATGTTGCCGATACGGCTCCTGTACAGTTCCCGGTTCCTGTGATGGTCACAACAGCCGTACCTGCGTTGATATTGTTACTATAAGCAACTTTGTAGTCAGTACCTTCTTTCAGCGTTACCTCTGCAAGTTTTACCACCGGTTTCTGTGTGGTCGCTTTGCCGGTGAAGGTCTTTGCGGTAAGGCCGGAGATCTTGGCACCTTCCATGGAGGCCGGGGTAATCGTAAACTGAGCCGCAACGGTTCCTTCGTAGGTTCCGGTTCCTCTGATGGTCACTGTGGCTGTACCAACATTGATATTATCGGTATAGGAAACAGTGTAGTCCGTGCCCGCCTCAAGCTTCGTGCTGCCGAGAGTAACCTCCGGAGCAGGTGTCAGTTCTTTGCCCGTATAGATCATGTTTTCCAGTCCGGTCACGGAGGCAGCGCTGATCATATAATGAGGTTCGCCCTTCGCAGAGATTGTCCTGTCTTCAATCACAACATTTTTCCAGTCATCCGGTGTGCCTTCATAATAAATGTCTTTCAGTTTGGAGCAGCCCTCAAATGCCTCTGTGTCAATCTTCTTCAGACTTGCAGGGAATGTCGCACTGGTAAGGCTGGTGCAGTCGGCAAATGCAGCCCGACCAATGCTCTCTACACCCTCCGGAATCGTCATGTCCTTAAGGCTTTCGCATTTATAGAATGTATAATCCTGAATGCTCGTCACACCTTTCGGAATCGTTACACTCGTAAGGGCTGTGCAATCTGCGAAAGCGTAGCTGCCGATGCTGGTCACACTTTCCGGAATCGATACGCTCTTAAGGGCTGTGCATTCTGCAAAAGCGAAGTCACCGATGCTCGTTACCCCGTCTGCTATGATCACTTCCAGAATAGTTCCATTAGAAGCTGCCCATGGAGCCGGTTTCGATTCGACAAGTGAGTAGTTGTCCATATCGCCTGTTCCGGAGATCGTCAGGGTTCCACCGTCAAATATCATCCAGTTCAGTTTTTCTCCACACGTTCCTGCAGCAGAAACATAATGAATCTTTGCATCTCTCAGACTATCATTCTTTTCACCGATATCGATGGCCTTCCATTCATCCTCTGTACCGCAATAGTATACATCCTTCAGATTACTGCAGCCCTCGAATGCGGAGCTTCCAATGGTCTTCACATCAGCAGGGATCAATACACTGGTAATGGTGCCGCAGTTATAGAATGCTCCATCTCCTATGCTTTCTGTGCCATCCGGGATGACCAGATCTGTCAGAAGCTCATTGTTGATATACAGATTCTTGCTGGTGTCACTGCGGAAAGAAGAACCGTACTTCATCCATGTTGCGAGATCCGGCATATGAATATCCGTCAGTTTGCTGCAGCCCTCGAATGCGGAGTTTCCAATGGTCTTCACATCAGCAGGAACTGTCACGCTGGTAATAGTGTCGCAGTTATAGAATGCTCCATCTCCTATGCTCTCTGTACCTTCAGGAATGACCAGATCTGTCAGGAGCTCATTGTCGATATACAGATTCTTGCTGGTGTCACTGCGGAAAGAAGAACCGTACTTCATCCATGTCGCAAGATCAGGCATACGAATATCCGTCAGTTTGCTGCAGTTGGTAAAAACACCAATCCCCAGCTCCGTCACACTGGCGGGGAAGGTCACGCTGGTAAGGCTGCTGCAGCCTCTAAAAGCATATTCTCTGATGCATGTCACACTGTCCGGAATCGTCACGCTGGTCAGACCGTTGCAATGCATAAATGCTCTTCCCCAAATATTCTTCACACTGGAGGGAATCGTCACGCTCTTAATGCAACTTAAGGTACTGAAAAGATCTGGTAAAATCTCTTCTGTGCCCTCCGGGATCACCAGGTCTGTCAAAAGCTCACCATCTATGTACAGTTTTTTATTGTCTGTAAGTACGGAAAAGATACTATAAACATTCTTCCAGGTTTCAAGGTCCGGCACATAATAATCCGTCGGACCCTTTATATCGTCAAATGATTCGTTATATGATACGACAAACGCATTCGTTTCAATGCCCGAAACATCCAGATCTTTCGGAATCGTCAGACTCTTAAGGCTGCTGCATTTCCAAAATGCAAAATCGCTGATGTTCTTTATTCCGGAAGGAATTGTGAAAGCGGCAAGGCTGCTGCAACCATTAAACGCATAGCTTTCGATGTTCTCTACATCCTTCTTAGTCGTCACACTGGTAAGGCCGGTGCAATTATCAAATGCATGATCCCCGATACTTTCTAGCGACCCCAGGATCGTCACGTTCTCAAGGCTTTCGCAGTTCGCAAATGTCCAGCTTTTGATCTTATCTACGCCTCTGGGAATCGTAATGTCTGTCAATTTGGGGCAGGTGCTAAATGCATTCTCCCCAATGCTGTACAATTCTGCAGGGAGTGTGATTTTTGTAAGGCTTTGGCAGTTGTTAAATGCGTAATCTCCGATGCTCTCCATGTTTGCCGGAAGCGTCACATCTGTCAGACTTACGCAGTTGATAAACACAGCGTTCTCAAGGGTACTTACGCTGTCGGGAATTATGATGCCAGCAAGGCTTTCACAGTTGCTGAATGCGTTCGCACCGATGCCTGTAACACTCTCCGGGATTGTCACATTCACAAGACTTTTGCAAGAGCCGAATGCGTTACTTTCGATATCTCTGACCCCCTCAGGAATCACTGCATCAGTCAGATTCTCGCAACTAGCGAATGTACTTTCTTGGATGCTGGTCACTTTTCCCGGTATTCTCACGCTTTCAAGGCCGGAGCTTGCAAATGCACTGCCGCCGATCTCTGTAACTCCCTCAGGGATTGCCACCTGCTTCAGGGCTTTGCAGTTACTAAACGCTAAATGTCCGATGCTCGTTACGCCTTCCGGGATCACCACCTTCTCAAGTGCATAACAATCGGAAAAGGTTCCGCTCTCAATGGTTTTTACACCAGACGGAATAGTCACGCTTTCAAGACTTTGACAATCCCAGAATGCCTCTCTGCCGATACTCGTCACGCTTTCCGGAATAGTCACGCTCAAAAGAGCCTTGCAGCCATAAAATGTTGCTTCCCCAATGCTGGTCACACCTTTCGGGATTGCTGCGCCCGTAAGGCTGGCACAGCCTTTGAACGCTTTATTTCCGATACTTTCAACGCTTTCCGGAATCGACACAGACGGAAGCTTGGCGCAGTTTTCAAACGCCCCGGATCCGATCTGTTTCATGCCCGCCGGAAGCGCAACACTCTTTAGCTCACCCTGATTGGCAAATGCTTCATCCGGAATATTCGTCACTCCGGTCCTGATCTCGATGGTTTCAATTGCTGTTATTCCGGCATCCTTCCACGGGGTGCTTGTTATTTCACCCTGCCCGTAAATGATCAGTTTCCCATCCGAATAGATGGAGGTTACATTCTCTCCGCAGGGTTCGATCGAGCAGCCATAATGGAACTTAGCAACATTCATCTGTGTATTGTTGCTGCCTACTTCGACTGCCTTCCAGTCCTGTTGTGAACCGTTATAGTAGATATCATTCAGGCTGCTGCATGAATCGAATGCTTCATCTCCGATCGAACGCAGGCTGATCGGCAGCATAATATAGGTAAGGCCCACACAGTTACGGAATGCACTATTCCCAATGTTTACCACATCCGACGAGAAGATCACATTACTAATATTAGAACAATTGTAAAATGTATAATCCGGAATCGTATCTATCTCTCTGGGGATCAGCACCTCTGTCAGGGGTTCGCCGCCGATATACAGACTTTTGCTGCTTGAACTGCGGAAAGATCCGCCGATCCTGATCCACGTCACAAGGTCGGACACATTTATTTCCGTCAGCTTTGTGCAGTTTTCGAAAGCAGATTCCTTCATGCTTGTCAGACTCGAAGGAATGGTTATGCTGGTAAGACTGCTGCATCCCGAAAATGCGTATGCTCCGATTTCCGTCACCTGCCCGGGAAGCGTCACGCCTGCCAGGCTGCTGCATCCCAAAAATGCCCGATCCCCTATGTACGTTACGCCGTCCGGTATTGTCACGCTCACAAGGCTGCTGCAGCCGGAAAATGTTCCGTCTTCAATGCGTGTTACCTTGTCCGGGATCACAGCCTGCGTGAGGCTGCTGCAGCCAGAAAACACATTTGGCTCTATCCTCTCCACGCTCGCAGGTATCGTCACGCGTGCAAGCGCTGTGCAGTTTTGAAATGCGCCAGTCCAGATATTTTTTACCTTTGAAGGAATTGTTACCTGTGTCAGGCTGCTGCAACCGGCAAATGCATACCCCTGAATGTCCGTCACCTCACTCGGAATCCTCACATTCAAAAGAGCACTGCACCCGTTAAAAGCCAGAGGCTCGATGCGTGTCACTCCGGCCGGGATTGATATTTCTTCAAGGCTGCTGCACCCGTCAAATATGCTACTACTAATTACTGTCAGCGTCCTTGAAAGCGTCACATCTGTGAGGCTGCTGCATCCTGAGAACGCGTTGTCTCCAATCTCGGCAACATCATTTTGCATCGTCACGCTGGTTAGGTTTTTGCAGCCGGAAAATGCATACTTCCCGATCCGGGTCACGCCGCTCTGAATCGTCACCTTTGTAAGATCGATAAAATTCTGAAAGACATAGTCATTAATGGTCGCGTTTTTCGGCAGCGTCAGCTCTGTTAATCGTTCACCGTTTATATACAATGATTTCCCTGCCGGGCCTCTGAAAGAATCACTGTATTTCATCCATGTATCCAGATCCGGCACATAATAATCATGCAGGTTTTTGCAATTATAAAAGGCGTTTTCTCCCATGTAGGTAACATCCGGACTGATCGTCACCTTTGTAAGACCCGGACACGCATAAAAAGCGCGATCCCCAAAATATGTAATATTTTCCGAAAGCTCAGCACTGCTGCAATTACTTAAGCTGTAGAACGCTTCATTCCCGATGGTAACTGCGTTGTTGCCACGAAATTTCACTTTTCCGACGCTGGTACATCCTTTAAATGCTTCTGCTCCGATACTCGTTGTGTTTTCCGGAATATATATGTCTTCAAGACTGGTGCAGTCCTTGAAGGCCCTGTCCCCGATCTTTGTCAGGCTATCCGGGAGATACAGGTCTTGAATATGGGTATCACCGCTGAAAACATCATCACCGATGGCTGTCACGCCTTCCCCGATCTTAACTCTGTAATATGAAACCGGATAGTTTTTCCACCAGTTTTCTGTAAGTTCGCCTTCTCCGGAGATTATCAGTGTCCTCGTCTCCTCGTTTACCTCCCAGGTGATCCCGTTGGACGTTTGCCATGGATACATGTGCCACGTTGCTTTATCCAGACCGACATTTGCTTCATATGTAATTGAAAGCCAGTCTATACGAGCCCCCTTATAATAAATATCGTATGAAAGTCCATAAAAAGACCTGGTGCGTATGTTTTTCACGCTAATCGGCATTACAACAGCGACTAATTGGGAAGTCCCCAGAAATGTTCCTTCTTTAATCTCCGTGATTCCCTCCGGGATCGTAATGTGCTTTATACCAGAATACGCAAAAGCATATTTGCCGATCTCTTTTACTGAAGTACCGGTAAGAGTGATTGTCTCAAGGTCATACATGCCGCAGCCATAGAACGCATAGTCTCCGATTTCCTCCACCGCTTGCCCGCCGCGCACCTCTGTAACGCCTCGCAGATTATAAAAGGCATTCTTGCCGATGTATTTGACGTAACCTGAAATAACGATGGTTTTAATATTGTAATTACTTTCGATGTTATCCGAATCATACCAGGGAGCGGAGCATTTGTAGGTGTTGGACGCTGCCCCAATGCCGCTATTATCCGCACTGTAGTCATCCATCCTTCTTGAGCCCTCGCCTGAACCATCCTCATCGATCGTGAGGACTCCATCCTCCAGCGTCCACATGAGGCCGTCGCCGCACTCGCCGCTCTTTGCCATAGCCGCATCTTCTGTAACGGTCTCTTCGGCGGCTTCTTCCACGGTCTGGGAATCTTCACCGGTTACGGTCTCGACAACCATTCCGTTATCAGTCTGGCTGCTTTCTGACACTTCGCCGCTTTCACCCCCCCTGACTGCATTTTCGTCAGGTGTGGCGATACTTTCCGACACATCAGCGGCATTATTTCCGCCGTCTGTTGTGACAACTGTCTCCATGGACGTGTCCCCGTCATTTCCGGTTACTTCCTCCGCAGCAGAATCCGCTTCAACCGCCGGTTCTGTCTCGGCAGCCTGCCCTGTCCCGGCACCCTGTTCATTACCTGCGTCTGCTCCGCTCTCAGTGATCTCTTCAACTTCTGATCCGTCTGCCGAAGTTTCTTCCACTGCAGAAGCTGCCTCTGCCGCCACACTCTCTGATACGGTATCCGCTGCAAAGACCATCTCTGCAGCGGGTCCTGTAATCAGCATGCCGGACAACAGCATTGCCAGAAACGGTTTCCCCATCAACTTTCTCATATGCTTCCTCCTCTGAACTACTATTTTCAGGGGTGATGACCAGGGATTTCTGATTTTTAAGACGATCGTTAGGAATCAAAATCATGCTCCCTGATGATGCACTCCCAAAACTAAAAAATTTTATATATTATACCCTGAGTTAATTACTTCAGGCAATCGTTTGGGACATCCGACGAATACTTTTTGGACGTCATTCGCCGCCTCTG
>JAFRGW010000115.1 GCA_017433615.1 Eubacterium sp. | reverse complement strand
GACGCTTAATATGGGCGATCTGTCCGCGATCCTCAATCAAGGCGGATATGACGATGTGATGCTGGTTTCGATGAGCTTCCTGATAGCGGCCTTCGGTATCAAAATGCAGTGGAGGGTTTCAATCCCCCATCTGAGTTGAGCCTCCGGCGGATCGCAGAGCTGCGCAGAGGAAGACGCACAAGTGCGTCGCGCAGCTCGCGCGCGATCAGAGATCGCGATTGAAGATCGCGATTTACCTGATAGAAATCAACAGAATCATAATGATAAGAGAGAACAGTGTATGAAGATTACAATCACAAGAGCGGATTATGAATTTATCTGCAAAAGTGCAGCTGCAGGTCAGCCCGAAGAGGTCTGCGGACTGATCGCGGGAACAGACCGGGAGGACGGTATACGGGAGATTCAGAAAGTTTATCTTTTGACCAACACAGATCATTCGCCGGAACATTTTTCCATAGACCCGGGGGAACAGATCGCAGCTGTCAGAGATATGCGGGCAGGCGGACTGACACCGCTTGGGAACTGGCATTCACATCCGGCAACGGCAGCCAGACCGTCTGCGGAGGATATCCGTCTTGCAAATGACAGCCGGGCAAGTTATCTGATCCTGTCACTTGCCGGCGAAAACGGTCCGGTGCTGAATGGATACCACATCAGAAAAGATGCTGACGGAAAGTTTATACGACAGGAGGAACTGGTGATTTTATGAAGCAATATGAAATCAAAGCAGACAGGTATATCGATATCACGGATGTCGTCTGTCCGGTGACATTTGTGAAAACAAAGGTCGCGCTGGAAGAGACAGAGGCGGGACAGATTTTACAGGTGCATCTCAATGACGGTGAACCGGTGCAAAATGTACCGCGCAGCGTGAAGGATGAGGGGCATCAGATTCTGAAACTGCAGGATAATCCGGACGGAACCTGTGAACTGTTTATCAGAAAAGCGGAGGCGTGAAAGATGGCAGCAGATTACGCGACATTAAAAAAGGGCGGTTTTATGCGCCAGAAGCAGAAGGATTATTTTTCACTCCGTCTGGCGGTGACCGGCGGACAGGTTGATACGGAACAGCTGGCAGCCGTTACGGAAGTCGCCAACCGTTTCGGAAAAGGATACATTCATCTGACCAGCCGCCAGGGCATTGAGATCCCGTTTATCCATCTGGAGGACATCGACCGTGTCAAAGAGGCGCTGGCGGAAGGCGGTGCAAGACCGGGGGTATGCGGCCCGCGCGTAAGAACGATCACGGCATGTCAGGGATCTGCGGTCTGTCCGAACGGCTGTATTGAGACAGAAGAGCTGGCGCGCGAACTGGATAAACGCTATTTCGGAAAAGATCTGCCGCATAAGTTTAAATTCGGCGTGACCGGATGTCAGAACAATTGTCTGAAAGCAGAAGAAAATGATCTGGGCATCAAGGGCGGCGTTCGCGTCGTCTGGAAGGCCGATGCATGCATCTCGTGCGGCGTCTGTACGAAGGTCTGCAGAGAAAATGCACTTACGGCGGATGAAGAAGGCATTTCCATTGACCGCAGCAGGTGTAATTTCTGCGGCCGTTGCGCACTGGCCTGTCCGACAGATGCCTGGGATACAAATCCGGGATATTTGCTGAGCTTTGGCGGGCTGTTCGGCAACCGGATCAGCAAAGGGGAAGCGATTGTTCCGTTTGTAGAAGATAAAGAAACTCTGTTCCGTATCTGCGATGCGGCACTGGCATTTTTTGACGAACATGCTAAACCGGGCGAGCGGTTCCGGTATACGATCGAGCGGGTCGGCAGGGAGAGACTGGAAGCGGTTATCTTGGAAGCATATCATGCTTCGAAGCAGGATACGCGGGATATACCGGAGTGAGAAAAACGGTCTCTGCAAGAAGATGTTATGTCCTGCCTTCGTCTGTGGTATACTGGTACAAATATACGGATAAAGGATGAATACTACAATGCAGGAAGCATTTTCAAGAACAGAACTTCTGCTCGGTGCGGATGCAATGCGGCGTTTGGCAAAAGCCCGCGTTGCCGTTTTCGGTCTCGGCGGCGTCGGCGGCTATGTCGTAGAGGCGCTGGCCCGTTCGGGTATCGGCGCACTCGATCTGATCGACAACGATATTGTCAGCGAGAGCAATCTGAACCGTCAGATTATCGCGACGCGTAAAACGATCGGTCAGTACAAAACAGACGCGGCAGCCGCGCGCGTGATTGAGATTCATCCGGACTGCCGGGTGCGCACGTACAGGGCATTTTATCTGCCGGAGACGAAGGAGCAGTTTGATTTCACGGAATATGATTATGTGGTGGATGCCATCGATACTGTCAGCGGCAAGCTGGCGCTGGCAGAGCAGGCACAGGCTGCAGGCGTGCCGGTCATTTCTGCAATGGGAGCCGGCAACAAGCTGAATCCTGCGGCGTTTGAAGTGGCGGATATCTATGAGACTTCCGTGTGTCCGCTGGCAAAGGTCATGCGAAAAGAATGCCGGAAGCGGGGAATCCGGTCCCTGAAAGTAGTTTATTCGAAAGAAGAGCCGCGGACACCGGATCCGGCGTCTGTGCGGCAGGAACTGCAGGATCTGGCAGAGAGCGGATCAAGCCGCAGATCGATTCCCGGATCGGTGGCATTCGTGCCATCTGTGGTGGGTCTGATCATTGCCGGGGAGGTTGTGAAAGATCTGAGCGGGACCGGACACCGGAGTTGAGCCTCTGGCGGATCGCAGAGGAAGACGCACAAGTGCGTCGCGCAGTTCGTGCGCGATCAAAGATCGTGATTGAAATGCTGCATTTTGAGAGAAAGCAGTCAGTGCGGAAGCAAGAAGCATCGACGGGACCGCTTTCATGAGAGCAGAAGGAAGATTTACATGGATCTGTTATACAGAAAATTCAGAAAACTGAAGGAGATTCTCCGCACATATGAAACCATTGCCATTGCTTATTCCGGCGGGGTGGATTCTACCTTTCTGCTGAAGACAGCGGCAGATGTTCTGGGGGAGCGGGTGCTTGCGGTGACAGCTTCTGCACCGTTCGTCCCGGACCGGGAACTGAAAGAGACAAAACGCTTTTGTGAAGAAAATCAGATCCGGCAGATTGTGATCACCTCAGATGTGCTGGACAGCGACACATTCCGGAAGAATCCGCCGAACCGCTGTTATTACTGCAAACGTGATCTGTTCGGAAAAATGCTTGCGGAAGCGGAGAAGAACGGAATCCGGTATATCGCAGAAGGTTCCAATATGGACGATACCGGCGACTACCGTCCTGGAATGCAGGCGATCCGGGAACTTGGCGTGAAGAGTCCGCTGCAGGAGGCGGAATTGTACAAGTCGGAAATCCGTGTACTCTCGAAAGAACTGGGGCTGCCCACCTGGGACAAACAGTCATTTGCATGTCTTGCGTCCCGGTTTGTGTACGGGGAGGCCATTACAGCGGAGAAGCTTGCAATGGTTGACCGGGCAGAACAGAAGCTGCTGGACCTGGGATTCCGGCAGTTCCGTGTCCGTCTGCACGGGAAACTGGCGCGGATTGAAGTACTTCCGGAGGAAATTGAACGTCTTGCCGCACCCGGGATCCGGGAGGGACTGTATGCCGGGATGAAAGCGATCGGATTTGACTATATCACGCTGGATCTCGGCGGATATCGTACGGGGAGCATGAATGAGACACTTGGACCGCTTCGTTGAGGGAAATACTTGTACATCCCGATCCTCCAATTATAACATGTCAAATAAAGGGTTGACTTTCAGGAGTCAATCCTTTATTATTTCTTATAAATCATATTTAACAAGTAGGAAAACTATGAAATAAATATCATCAGGCAGTTGAAACATATATAGAATAAGACACATGAGAAAAACATCCTGATTGATATAAGTGCAGTAAAACGGTCCTCCGTTTATATGACACGGAGGAGGATTCAAGGGGATGTAATGTCATGTATCAAGAAGCAATTAAGAAACGATTCATTGAACCGCTTGCCAGGAAAAGCAAACCGTATGTCGGCGTAGAACTGGAACTTCCCATCGTTAATCGGAAACGGATTCCCGTACAGTTTGATGCCGTTCAGGCCGCTGCAGAACGTTTTGTGCAGGTATTTCATTTTCAGAACGTAAAACGGGATGACAACGGACATCTGTGGTTTGCAGAAGATCCGGTTACCGGAGATTCTCTGTCATTTGACTGCAGCTACAATACACTGGAGTGGTCGTTCGGGCGGACGTTTGACATTCATACGCTGGAGGAACGGTTCCGGAAGTATTATGCATTTACGCAGGAGGAACTGCAGAAGTGCGGGCATATGATGACCGGCATGGGAATTAATCCGCATTATCTGATTAACCGCAGGGAACCGGTCGCGAATGGACGTTACCGGATGCTCTATCAGTATCTGCAGAGCAGTCAGTATGCGCCGGAGGAATTTCCACTTCATGCCTGGCCGTTTTTCGGTATGTTCTCTGCGGCATCCCAGGTGCAGATGGACGTCGATCAGTCACAGATCATAGATGTGATTGAAGTGTTCAATCTGCTGGAGCCGGTCAAGGGACTGCTCTTTGCAAATTCTGTCTGGCCGGAGAATCCGGACATTCTGATTAACCGGGACTGGCTGTGGGAATACAGCATGCATGGAATTAATCCGAAAAATGTCGGCCTCTGGAATGAACCGGTGCGCACCATTGAGGAACTCACGGATTATATCGCAGATATGAACATGTTCTGCACAGAGCGGAACGGAAAATATCTGTTTCTGGAACCAATATCCTGGAAAAACTATATTACTTCAGATTCCGTCACCGGATTTTATGTGGAAGATGCTGCTGCGGGCAGCGTCATCCCCGGGATTTTGCGAAGCGGAGGCAGCGGTGTCCGGACCAATACCATGTACCCTGTGCATGATGTATATCGGGATGCAGCATATTACAGCCATGCTGACGGCGGACGGATCCGCCGGATGACATTCCGGCCGGAAGAAGACGACATTCAGTATCTTCGCTCATACAAGTATGTGGATCTCACATATCGCGGAACCATTGAATTCCGCAGTACCTGCACACAGCCGATTTATGAGACGTTTACCGTGGCAGCCTTTCATGCAGGTTTGATGCAGCGCCTTCCGGAACTGAAGCAGCTTCTGACAAACGGCTGCACGCTGTTCCAGCAGGGCATGTCACCGAAGGTGCTTCGCACACTGCTTTCCCGGCGCAGCATACCGGCATCACTCAACCGGACTTATCTGCGGGATCTGCTGATGCGGGTGCTTGATCTGGCACGCGACGGTCTGTACCAGCGCGGCTTTAAAGAAGCAGCGTATCTGGATCCGCTGTACCTGCGGGCGGAGCAGCTTTCCAATCCCGCCCGTGAAATTGCACTGGGTCTGGAGCACGGCAGGACGATGGAGTCCTTCGTGCAGGCATACGGACAGCTGGATAAGCGGCTGCCCCACAGTACACGTCAGGAGTTTTACAGGAGCAGCGGGATCGGGCTGGAGGAAGAAAGTCTGCGCGTAAAACCGGATGGATATCTTGCTGACACACCGCACCCGGTTCATGATGACCCGCTGGTCGACCGCGATTTCAGCGAGGCGCAGATCGAGATGATAACACATGTCAGGACCTCGCCGGAAAAACTGTACGAATCCATTCTCCAGAAGCGGGAGAAGGTCGTATCGGTCCTGAACAGACTGGAAACCGGACGGGAACTGCTCTGGCCGCATTCTGTCCCGCCGTATCTCAAAGGAGAAGAAGACATCCGGGTCGCACAGTATACAGATGATCTGAGCTGGAAAAGCCAGTACCGCGATTATCTGGCGGAAAAATACGGAAAGCGGAAAATGCTGCTGTCCGGTATTCATTTCAATTTTTCCTATCCGGAATATTATCTGCGTGAGCGGTTCGAGCAGAGTGTGGAAACGGATTTTGCACATTTTACAGAGAAACGGTATCTGGAACTGGCGGAGAAATCGGCTGCCTACAGCTGGCTGGTGGCAGCCCTGACGGCTGCAAGTCCGGTACAGGACGCGTCCTACTGGCGTGAAGGTGCGCAGGGAAAACAGGGCATTGGCGGTTACAGCTCGCTGCGCACCAGTGAACATGGATACTGGAATCAGTTTGTACCGGTATTTGATTACAGCAGCATTCAGGCGTATATCAATTCCATTCACAAATATGTGGAAGAGGGAATGCTCAGAGAAGAGCGGGAACTGTATTATCCTATTCGTGTGAAGCCCGCCAGAATGTTTTCGGTTGAAGGGTTCCGGGACGGAATCAGTCATATCGAATACCGTATGATTGACCTGAATCCGCTGGATCCGGCAGGAATCGATGAGAGGGACATCAGCTTCCTTGTACTTCTGATCACCTGGCTGGAATTTCAGCCGCCGGTACACGCGGACAGGCGGCAGCAGGAGGCATTTGCAGCAAATGTTATGGAGGCCAGCCGTGCGCCGCTGGAAGATGTGGTATTGCAGGATCTCGATGGAAGCCGTGCGCCGCTGATTGAGATGGCTCTTCGCGTCATAGCGGATATGGAACGGATGCTCGGGAAACATCCGGCAATCGAATACCAGAAAGAGAAGCTTCTGAATCCGGAGAAACGCTATGCTGTGATTCTGCAAAAGCGTTATGAGAAGGATTTTGTTGCCCGCGCGATGAAGGATGCGGAGAAGCAGACGAATATGATATTGGCTGACCTGCGGACAAAGTCGGCGGACGGGATGTATATTTGAAAGAGGAGCGAATATGAAGTCACCCCTGCGCTATCAGGCCACGCAGTATGACTGCGGGCCCACGACAATTACAAATGCAATCATGTACCTGTTTGAGCGGGAAGAGATCCCGCCGGATCTGGTGCGTCATATCGGGCAGTGTACGCTCGACAGCTATGACCATGAAGGGCACTGCGGCAGATATGGTACCAGCGGTGCGGCAATCCGCTATTTTGGAGCATGGCTGAATGAGCTTCGTTATGCCGGACTATTGCCAATCCGCAGCAGCTATGTGAACCATAAAGAGGTGTTTTTCGGACCGGGAAGTATGGTCTCGCAGGCACTGCGGGAGGGTGCAGCGATTGTGCTGCATGTTTTTCATGACGAGGGACACTATATTTTATTGACAGGAGAGACGCAGAAAGGTATTCTTGCCTTTGATCCGTATTATCGCGGAAATGAAGTGCAGCGGAAGGGCGTAGTCCGTGTGGATGATCAGCCGTTTTCGCACAATCTGATCATACCGGGCATTTTGTTAAATGATACCGGACGGGATTATTATTCTATGGGTGAAATCGCTGCGCGGGAAGCGCTGATCATCAGGCGGGATGATGCGGATGAGATGTATATGATCTGATGGCGCAGCAGACAGTGAATTTGAACAATACACAATTTTTCAACAGGGTGTCCATAGCTTTGTTCACGCATCGTGTTCAGCGACGGGCAACGATCTTATTTTGGCAGCCGGGAGAGAGGACAGAAGAAAAATGTGCGAATTATTTGCTGTAAATGCAAAACACGATGTCACGACAAATGATTGGCTGCGGGAATTTTTCACCCACAGCGACAGAAATCCGCACGGCTGGGGCATGGCGATGTTTTATGGAAGCGGTGCAGTAGCGCTGGAAAAAGAACCGGTCCGCGCGGATCGCAGCTTGTACCTGAAAGAACGGCTGCGTCAGGAGATACACGTATCGGCGATGCTTGCTCATATCCGCGAGGCGACGATCGGGTCACTTGATTACAGCAATACCCATCCATTTGTTGACCGGGATCAGACAGGACGGTGCTGGACACTGGTGCATAACGGGACGATTTTTGAGTGTCCTGTGCTGCGGCCGTATGTGTTCCGGCAGGAAGGGCAGACAGACAGTGAGCGGATTCTGTTGTATATCATCGAAGAGATGAACCGCAAAGCATCCGCGCTGCAGCGTGAGCCGGACTGGCAGGAGCGCTGTATCTGTATGGATGAAATTATTAAAACAATTGCTCCGGGTAATAAAGTGAATCTTCTGGTGTATGACGGTGAAATACTCTATGCGCATGTGAATCTGCGCGGTACGCTGCATTTCTGTTCCATAGAACAGAATGATAATAAGATCCATCTGTTTGCAACAAAACCGTTTCCCACCGGAGTTGGAGGCCAGTGGGAGGATCTTCCGTTTCTGACACTTTGTGCATACAGAGACGGGGAACAGATTTTCAGGGGAACACCACATTCGTACGAATATCATGAGGATCCGGAAAAGATGCGCTATCTTCATATGGCATTTGCGGGTCTGTAGAACACAGGTTGACACTGTTTTTTCAGGTCGGTATTATTATAATACCGACCAATTTTTGTTGTACAGTCCACAGCACGGAATACCACTTTGCAGTTCCGCCAGTGTGTGGAAAGTGCACAGGCACACTTTTTTGGAAGTTCAGGCAGGTGTGTGATGGAAAAATCCTACGAAAAAGTCGTACAGCATGTCAAAAATGAAATATTGAGCGGAAGTCTGCATCCGGGCGACAAGCTTGCAACGGAGCGCGTACTCGCAGAGCAGCTGACAGTGAGCCGCAACTCGGTGCGGGAGGGACTCAGAATTCTGGAAAATATTGGTGTGATAACATCACAACAGGGCTCCGGCAATTATATTTCACTGAATTTTGATGAAACCATGTCAGAGGTTCTGTCCTTTATGTATTTTCTCAAGGGGATGGATGAGCGGCAGGTGACGGAGTTCCGTCGTTTTATTGAGCGTGAGGCGATGCTGCTGGCTGTAAAAAGGGCTGACCGGGAGCAGAAGCAGCGTTTGATGATTCATCTGGATGGTCTGGAAAAAGCGATTACGGAACAGGACCGTGTTCTGCATGATAAAGGGATCCACCGGGTACTTGTAGAAGCAAGCAGGAATGATTTCCTGATCACCAACTATCAGGCGCTGACCAATCTGATGGACAGGTATATCAGTTCGATGCGCACACGTATTATTTCGGGTATGCAGAGCCGCAATAAGCTGGAATATGCACACCGCATGCTTGTGGAAGGTGTGGTGGAGAGCAATCTGGAAAAAGGACTTGCGGGACTTCGTGATCATTTCGGATATATCGAACAGTACAAGGATTTGTTTTGAAACATTGCCGGCGCATGATTCTTTGTGTGCAGTCGGAACAGTATTCTGAGAACGATAATTGGTCGAACAAATTTGTAAGAACTGCACAAATAGAGTCATGAAATTCCGTGCAAATATATGAAAAAAAGGTGCACCCTTGACGCGTTTCTGTCAGGGGTGTATTATTTTAGATACAAGATTGGTACTACCAATTATTGTGTGACACGTCTTCTGCTTCGATCATAAACATTTCATCATTCATGTCTTCGGAGCATTCCTGATATTTGCAGTATGAAGTCTCAGGAACAATCAAACATGCAGGGGGAACATTTATGCTGGTACTCAAATTCTTACTTGCCATGCTGCCCATCATCTGGCTGCTGATCGCGCTTTCCGGCCTGAAAATGCCCGGCTTCAAAGCGTGTGCAATCGCAGCTGTGATCGCTGCAGTCCTCGCACCGGTTTTCTGGAAACAGCCGGTTGCATGGACAGGTGCGGCTGCGCTTGAAGGCGCACTGAATGCACTCTGGCCGATCTGTCTCGTGATTCTTGCAGCACTTTTCACTTACAATCTGACGCTTGAAACGAAGGCAATGGAAGACATTAAATACATGCTTTCCGGCGTCTCGATGGACGGCCGTGTTCTGATTCTGATCATCGGCTGGGCGTTCGGCAACTTCATGGAAGGTATGGCCGGATTCGGAACAGCTGTTGCGATCCCGGCGGCAATTCTGGTGGCACTGGGATTTGACCCGGTACGAACGATTGTTGCATGTCTTGTTGTCAACTCCATGCCGACTGCCTTTGGTTCTGTCGGTGTTCCGACCGTAACATTGTCTGCAGTTACAGGAATTGATGCCAACATTCTTTCTGCGAATGTCGCAACCATCGAATGTGTTCTGTTTATCCTTTCTCCGTTCGTCATGGTCGCTATCTTCGGCGGCGGACTGAAGGCACTAAAGGGTGTATTCGGGATCACAACGATTGCAGCGCTGTCCTTCGTGATTCCGGAACTGATCGCAGGCCTTTTCATGGGACCGCAGCTGCCGGATATCATCGGTTCTGTCTGCAGCCTGATCTGCACGGTTCTTGTGGCAACAAAAACGAAGAATAAACTTGTGCCGGATGAATATGTTGTTTCTGCCGGCGGCAGAGAAAAGCGCACGCTGACTGCAAAGCAGGCTGTCGTCGCGTGGTCTCCGTTTATTCTGATTCTGGTCTTCCTGCTGATCACGACACTGGTACCGTTTATTCATGATCCGCTTGCGGCAGTGAAAACAAGTGTCCAGATCTACCCGGAGGAGGGCGCATCAAAACTGTCATTCTCCTGGCTCAACACACCAGGTGTCATCATCTTTATAGCTGCCTTTATCGGCGGCGTGATCCAGAAGGCTTCCGGTTCTGCAATGCTGCGCGTCCTCGGAAAGACGCTCAAGAGCAACTGGAAGACCGTGTTTACGATCTGTTGCGTCGTGGCCTGTGCGAAGATTATGGACCACAGCGGCATGACGACAGATATATCCAACCTCCTTGCGAGAACAGGATCATTTTTCCCGTTTGTATCTCCGCTGATCGGTGTACTTGGTGCATTTATCACGGGAAGCGGGACAAGCACCTGCGTCCTGTTTGGAAGCATGCAGGCGATGACAGCACAGCAGATCGGCGCAAGTCCCGCCTGGCTTGCGGCGGCAAATGTGATGGGGGCAGGCATCGGCAAGATGATCAGTCCCCAGTGCATCGCCATTGGTCTTGCGGCCGTCAACATGGTCGGCGAGGAGAATGTGATACTCAAACACGTTACAAAATACTGCGTCATCTACTTCGTAATCGGCGGCATACTCTGCTTCTGCCTGCCGCACATACTGCCTATATAAAATAGAATCCACCTTCACGGGGAGACCGGCGGATAAATGTCTCCCTGCGAATATCATCCTCGCAGCGAACGGACAGATATATGTCTCGTCTGCGAATTCCACCTGAGCAGAGAGACATATATCTGTCCGCTCACAACAAAAAAGTTATAAAAGACACAGTCAACCATATAAGCAAGGAGGGTAACTATGGCGAACTACAACACACTGACTCCCGAACTGATCGAGCAGCTCAAAGCCGCTGCACCGGGCCATCTTCTGACCGGTGACGAGATCAATGAGGACTATGCACATGACGAGATGCCGATCTACGGAAAACGTATGCCTGACGCACTGCTGATGGCAACTTCCACAGAGGAAATTGCGGCAGTCATGAAGATCTGCAACGAGAATCTGATTCCGGTTACACCGCGTGGTGCGGGCACAGGTCTGGTCGGCGGCTGCGTCCCGATGTACGGCGGCGTTGTCATCGATACAACCAAGATGAAACAGATTCTGGAATATGATCTGGACAACTTCATCGTAAAAATCCAGCCGGGTGTTCTGCTGCAGGAGCTGGCTGATGACTGCGCAAAGCAGGGATATCTGTATCCGCCGGATCCGGGCGAGAAGCTGGCAACTGTCGGCGGAAACGTCTCCACGAATGCAGGCGGCATGCGTGCAGTTAAATACGGTGCAACACGTGACTATGTACAGGCAATGAAAGTCGTTCTTCCGAACGGTGAAATCACAGATTTCGGCGCAAGCGTCAGCAAGACAAGCTCCGGCTACAGCCTGCTGAACCTGATGATCGGCAGCGAGGGAACCCTCGGAATTATTACGGAGCTGACCCTGAAGATCATCCCGGCACCGAAGAAAGTCATCAGCCTGATTATTCCGTTTGAGGATCTTGAGAGCGCAATCGCAACGGTTCCGAAGCTCAAGGCAGCAAACCTCGGACCGCAGGCACTGGAGTTCATGGAGCGTGAGATCGTTCTTTCCAGTGAGCGTTACATCGGACGCGCTGTATTCCCGAAGGAGATTGAGGGAGCAGAGGTCGGCGCATATCTGCTTGTCACATTTGACGGCGAAGATGAAGATTCTCTGTTTGATCTTGTCGAGAAGGCAAGTGATCTGGTTCTCGAAGAGGGAGCAATGGATGTCCTTGTCGCAGATACACCTGCAAAGATCAAAGACGCATGGGCAGCACGTTCCAGCTTCCTTGAGGCAATCGAGGCAGAGACCAAGCTGCTTGACGAGTGCGACGTCGTTGTTCCGGTAAACAAGATTCCGGATTTCCTGACCTTCTCCAAGAAGTGGGGTGAGGAATGTGATCTGATCATCAAGAGTTTCGGACATGCCGGTGACGGAAACCTGCATATCTATCAGTGCTCCAATGATCTGGAAGAAGACGAGTTCAAGCGCCGTGTCGACAAGTACTTCGAGAAACTGTACGAAGAGGCAGTTGCCTGCGGCGGACTTGTATCCGGTGAGCACGGCATCGGCCGCGGCAAGGTCAAATATCTGAAAGAGTCTGTCGGTGAGACCAATATGGCTCTGATGGAAGGCATCAAGAAAGTCTTCGATCCGAACCTGATCCTGAACCCGGGCAAGGTTTGCTACACACTGTAATTTGTTGTTGTAAAAGAGAAAAAGAAAGGATCAAAAATGGCATATTTCATTACAGACGACTGCAAAGATCTGATCAAGGATATCCGTAATTTCTGCGATAATGAGATGAAGGAGCAGGTTTACGAGGCTGAGAAGCTCGGTTATTCCGATGAAGAAGCTGCAGACGAGATTATCATGGAAATCCTCGGCGGCATCCAGGAGATGGGTATCGGCACACTTCCGATTCCGGAAGAGAGCGGCGGCCCGGGCCTCTGCCGGATCGACCGTGCGGCAATCATTGAGGAAATTTCCAAATATGATTCCGGTATCGCGATGACATTTATGGCAAATGAACTGGCACTTGACTCTGTCGAGATCGCCGGCACACCGGAGCAGAAGGAACGCTGCTATGAGATTCTCGGCGAAGGCGGTTACGGTGCATTCTGTCTGACAGAGCCGAATGCAGGATGCGATGTATCCAATGCATCCACCACGGCTGTGAAAGACGGTGACGATTATATCCTGAATGGTTCCAAGTGCTTCATCACAAACGGAACAATCGCTGATTTCTATGTTGTATATGCAATCACAGATAAGAGCGTTCCGGCAGCAAAGGGCGGCTATACTGCTTTCCTGATTGAGAAGGGAACAAAGGGGCTTTCTGCAGGATCGATCGAAAATAAGATGGGTATCCGCAACAGCCACACAAGCGACGTCGTTCTGGAAGACTGCCGCGTACCGGCAAGCTGCATTCTCGGCGAAGTCGGAAAAGGCTTCCAGGTTGCGATGGGAACACTTGATATTGCACGTGTATGGTGTGGTATTGCTGCACTCGGCGTTGCGCAGCGCGCAATCGACGAGTCTGTTGAATACGTAAAACAGCGTGTGCAGTTTGGCAAGCCGCTGGCAAAGAACGAAGTGATTCAGTTCAAGATCGCTGATATGCAGATGAAGACTGAAGCTGCGCGCCAGATGTGCGCATATGCACTGACCCTGATCGACAGAGGTGAGAACTTCTCCCTCGCTGCAGCAGAGGCAAAATGTCTGGCAGGTGACGCTGCTATGGCAGTTGCTACCGAGGCTGTCCAGATCCACGGCGGATATGGCTACAGCAGAGAGTATCCGGTAGAAAAACTGATGCGTGACGCGAAGATCTTCCAGATCTTTGAGGGAACCAATGAGATTCAGAGACTGGTTGTCGGAAGAGCGACGATTGGAAAAATTTGATGAAAGGGTGACAGGGTACGTTTTCTCTGTCTCCTGCTCAGGAAGAATTCGCATGAGACAGAGAAACGTCCCCTTGTCTTTTGAAAAGAAAGGAAAGCAGTATGGAAATTTTAGTATGTATTAAGCAGGTTCCGGATGATTCTGTAGAGATCCGTCTGGGTGCAGACGGACAGCCGGATCTGTCTTCTGCTGATCCGCAGGGCAATGCGTTTGATACGTATGCACAGGAGCTGGCAGTCCGTTTTGTAGAAGCGAACGGCGGTGCGGTTACTGTCGCTTCTGTAGGACCGGAAGATAATAAGACCTGTCTGAAGAATGCGCTGGCAGTCGGTGCCACGAAGGCACATCATATTTCTGATGATGGCATCGACGGGGCAGATGCAGCTGTTACGGCAAATCTGCTGGCAGCAGGTATTAAGAAGATCGAAGAAACAGATGGTGTGAAGTTTGATCTGATCCTCTGCGGAAGAGAGTCTACAGATGCAATCGGCGGTGAAGTTGGTGAGCTTCTGGCCGAGGCACTCGGCCTTCCGTTTGTATCCGATATCGTTGAGGCGGTTCCGGATGCAGCAGGCCTGAAGGTGAAGAAAGAGCTGGAGACCGGATACCTGATGGTAGAATCACCGGTACCGGCTGTAATGACGGTTTCCAAGCCGGATTACGATCCGCGTTATCCGACAATCAAGAGCAAACTGGCAGCCAGAAAGGTGAAAATCCCGACAATCGCGAAAGCAGATACGGGTATTACAGCAGATGCTGAGACACCGAAGGTTGTATTTGCAGGCTTTGAGGAGCCGCCGAAGCGTGAAGCCGGCGTTAAGATCCAGGAGGATGAGCCGGCAGATGCAGTCGCAAAGGCATTTGAAATCATGACGGCAGACAAGGTGCTTTAAAGGAGGAGATCGAAGATGAAAGCATTAATTTTTATTGAAACAAAAGACGGATCCCCTATCGGCACAAGTCTGGAACTGTTTACGGCGGCAAAAGCAATCGGCGCTGAGACCGCTGCTGTTTCTGTCAATGCAAAAGAAGGCGTTCTGGAAGAAGATCTGGTCGTTGCAGCACTTGCTGACAAGGCAAAAGAAATCAGCGCAGATGTAATCCTGCTTTCGGCAACCACACTTGGCAAACTTGCTGCAGGTCGTGTTGCAGGCCGCCTTGGCGGCGGATCTGTTAATGATGCGATTGCAATCGCTGCAGAAGACGGAAAGATTGTTGCAACAAGACCGGTATACGGCGGAACAATCCGTGAGAAGATCGTTGTACAGGCTTCCCCGGCGGTCATCAGCATCCGCGGCGGCAGCTATGAGGCACCGGAAGAGGCGCCGGCAGCAGAAGCAATCGATGGCGCTGACGCTGATATCCGCACGAAAGTGGTTGAACTGATCGAAGAGGCCGGCGAGGCAGTTAATCTTGAAGATGCAGCGATCATCGTTACCGGCGGACGCGGCATGGGCGATGAAGAAAACTTCCAGCTCTGCGCACAGCTTGCGGATGCACTGGGCGGTGTTGTCGGTGCGACACGTCCGGCTATTGAAAATAACTGGATCGGCAGAAGCCACCAGGTCGGACAGTCCGGTAAAATCGTCAATCCGGATCTTTACATTGCCTGCGGCGTTTCCGGCGCAACACAGCATGTTTCCGGTATGATGGGAAGTAAATACATCATCGCGATCAACAAAGACGAAGATGCTCCGATTTTCTCAATTGCCGATATCGGTATTGTCGGTGATGTAAAGCAGATTCTGCCGCTGATGATCGAAGAAGTTCAGAAGCGTAAAGCCTGATTTCTATGAAAACATAACCCGCCGCTTTTTATGCGGCGGGTATCAACTTATAAGGAAATGACCTGAATGAAAACAATCAAATTTTTCTATAGAGATACGACAATGGATCTGGCAGTGCCGGATGATACACCGGTTCTGACCTCCGGTGTTGACCGTCTGGCAAGTGACAGAGAGGGTCTTGATATTGTCCGTGAAGCAATGGAGCATCCGATTGATTCCCCGCGTCTCTCGGAGCTGGCAAAAGGAAAACCGGACTGTGTGATCATTATCAGTGACCATACCAGACCGGTGCCGAGCCCGGACATTCTTCCGAATATGATTCGTGAGCTGCGCGAGGGAAATCCGGACATCAAGATCACACTGCTGGTGGCAACCGGATTCCACCGTCCGACATCGACAGATGAGCTGAAGAGCAAGCTCGGCGATGCACTGTATGAGGAATTCAAGGATTCGATCGTTGTGCATGATGCACACGACCCGTCCCGCAATGTAAAGGTCGGCGTGCTGCCGTCCGGACCGGACTGCATCATCGATAAGCTTGCGGAGGAGACATCCCTGCTGGTGGCAGAAGGCTTTATTGAGCCGCATTTCTTTGCAGGATTTTCCGGCGGACGCAAGAGTGTTCTTCCGGGTATCGCGGATGCAGTAACTGTTATGGGCAATCACTGCTCCAAGTTTATTGACAGCCCGTACGCACGGACCGGCATTCTCGACAAGAACCCGATCCACGAGGATATGGTTGCGGCTGCAAAGATGGCAAAGCTTGCTTATATCGTAAATGTTGTCATTGACGAGAACAAAAAAACAGTTGCCGCATTTGCCGGCAACTTCGAGACGGCACACAGAAAAGGATGCGACTTTATTGCAGAATATGTATGTGTGAAACCGGAACCGGCAGACATTGTCATTACAACGAACGGCGGCTGGCCGCTTGATCAGAACGCATATCAGTCTCCGAAGGGAATGACAGCCGGAGAGGCAACGGTCAAAGACGGCGGCGTGATTATCATGCTTTCCTCCTGTACAGACGGAACCGGCGGTGATTTCTTCTATCATATCATCGCGGATGAGCCGGATATCGAGACGGCATACCAGAAGTTCCTGGCAACTGCACAGGAGGAGACCCGGCCGGATCAGTGGTGCTCGCAGATCCTTGCCCGCATCGTACGGAAATATACCGTCATCTTTGTGGCGGAACCGGAGCAGCAGGAAATGGTCGAAGGACTTAAGATGACCTACGCACCGGATCTTGACACGGCTTATAAAATGGCGCGTGAAATAAAAGGAGAGGATGCAAGTCTTACCTGCATCCCCAACGGTATTTCAGTGGTGGTACGAGATTAAATAAATACCGGGGTCCAAATGGACCCCGGTATTTTTAAATTTTCATCGCTATATCCCATGCGCCCCAGATGGCGGATCTTACATTGCCGACTTTCTTACAGTCGCCGAGCAGATGTACGTGTTTGTCTTCTTCCATGAGTGGAACGGGGTGGTAGCCGACGGACATGATTACGCTGTCTGCAGGCAGGTTTACAATGCTCTTGTCCTGGCATTCTACCTGGACTTCTGTGTCACTGATACTCTTGACGCCAGCGTTCAGATAGACCGGAACCTCGTTGGTCTTGAAGCAGTCACGCAGGTAGCTGGAATTTGCCAGACACATGTTCTTGACGGCAATCAGGTCGTCTTTCATCTCTACAATCGCCGGATGTTTACCTTTGCGGAAAAGATCCAGTGCGATCTCACAACCTGTCAGGCCGCCGCCGATGATGACAACATTGTCGCCGGCTTCTTTTTTGCCCAGCAGATAGTCAGTTGCATCCATTGCGTAGTCTGCAGCACCCGGAATCGGGATCTTATTGGCGTCAGCGCCGGTGGCAATGATGATTTCATCCGCATCCAGATCCGTATCTGCTGTGACTTCAGTATTCAGACGGATATCGATGTGAAGTTTCTTCAACTGGCGGATCATCCACTGAATCAGCTCTTTGTCTTTTTCCTTGAAGTCCGGTGCAGCTGCTGCGATAAAGATGCCGCCGAGTTCTCCGCTCTTCTCATAGAGGGTTACCTTGTGGCCGCGCAATGTCAGGATGCGCGCAGCTTCCATGCCTCCTATGCCGCCGCCGATGACCGCAACTTTCTTCGGATGTTTTGCGGGGCGTACATAGTATTTTGTGGACTGCATCGAGATCGGGTTGACTGCACAGCGGCACATGCCTGCTGTCTCGGAGAGATCCTGGTCGTTTGCGCTGCCGTTGTGTTTGGTAAGATTGAAACAGGCAGTATGGCAGCAGATACACGGGCGGATGTCTTCCTCGCGGTCCTTCATCAGTTTGGTGAGCCAGCGGGGGTCTGCCAGGAACTGGCGGCCGACTGCCATTGCATCGATTCCACCGTCTGCGATTGCCTTTGCGCCGTCTGCCGGCTGCATCCGGCCGGCACAGACAACCGGGATGTCGACAAACTTCTTGATGTGTTCGACATCTTCCAGATTGCAGTTGAGCGGCATGTATTGCGGCGGATGTGCCCAGTACCATGCGTCATAGGTGCCGTTGTCGCAGTTCAGCATGTCATAACCGGCATCCTGCAGGTATTTTGCCGCGCGCTCAGATTCTTCCATGTCGCGGCCGATCTCCTCAAAGTCCTCGCCGGGCATCGCGCCGTACTGGAATGCCTTGGTCATGGAGCGGACAGAGTAGCGAAGGGAAACCGGGAAGTCCTCTCCGCATTTTTCCTTGATCTCCTGAACAATTTCGACTGCAAAGCGGTAGCGGTTTTCGAAAGAGCCGCCGTACTCATCAGTTCGCTGATTGGAGTATTTCAGCGTAAACTGATCCAGGAGGTATCCTTCGTGCACCGCATGAACTTCGACGCCGTCAACGCCGGCCTCCTTACAGAGACGCGCCGTTTCGCCGAACGCGTAGATGATATCCTGAATTTCCTTGTAGGTGATTGCGCGGGTTGTGACATCATCAGCCCAGCGGTTCGGCAGAACACTCGGTGCCGCAGTCAGGTATTCTGCGTCGATGATCGGGCTTGCGATTTTATTCAGCATTTTATTCTTGGCGAGCATGGCAAGCGGTTTGGTCAGTGCCATGGATCTTCCGAATCCGGCTGTCATCTGCACGAAGAATTTCGCGCCGGTTTTGTGGAACTCATCCATGAATTCCTTCAGCTCTTTGAATTTCCGCTTGTTCTGATAGAGCCATTTGCCGCCGAGCATGTCTTTGACAGGCGCAATGCCGGGGATGACAAGTCCGCAGTTGTTTTTTGCGACATTCAGGAGCAGACGCGCCGCCTCCTTGTCAAAATGGCTGCCTGTCGGCTCCATCCATCCGAAAATACAGGTGCCGCCCATCGGCGCCAGTACGATCCGGTTTTTGATTTCCAGATCCCGGATCTTCCAGGGAGTAAACAAAGGTTCATACTGCTGCTTCATGAAAATCCTCCTTATTGGCTTTCATAAAAAAAGGTTCATTGATATAATGATTGATAGAATACTTTCTTATGGAGGTGCCTTATGGAAAATCCAAATCACGACCATAATCATTCACACAGCCATGCACATAACCATACACATGAACACAGTCATGAACACGGACATGTGCATACTGCAGACCAGAGTGAAGGAAAAGACAAAACCCTGATGCTTCTTCAGTATAATGTCGACCATAACACGCACCACGCAGACGAGCTCAACAGTCTCATCGAAGCGATGCGTTCCGCCGGCAGAGATGAAGCTGCCAGCCTCACAGAGCAGGCGCAGGATGCGTTCCGCCGCGGCAGTGAACTTCTCCGCGAGGCACTCGCGGCCTACGACAATAACTGAAAAAACACAATTTACGAAAGGAGCGTCCCAATGTGCCTCTCAAACATTTACCGTGAACAGGATCACACCCTCCTGATGGAAAATACCAGCCGCATTGACATAGATGGTGATACAATCCGCCTGCGGGATCTTTTCGGTGATGTCCGCGAAGTCCGTGGCGCAATCGTTTCTGCGGATCTGGAGCAGAACGAAGTTGTCATACGTTGCAGTGAAGACTGAACGCAGTGGATCAGTCTCTCTTCTTGCCGAGATGCATTTCACGCATGCCTTCGACCTCGTCGCAGACGGATTTCATCTTACAATGCCCGCAGTCTGTGGGCAGTCCGTCGAGAATGTGGGTCAGCGTCTTTGTGATGCTGTCGACCTTTTCGGCATAGGGCAGCAGCGCGGCAACGGTGGCAGGATCCGTGACGAATATCACACGTACATGCTTTACCAGCGGGAGTGTGTGGTATTTCCGGATGTACGTCCCGCCTACGTAGGCAAAGCGGATCCCCGCATTGACAACTTTCCTGCTGACGCGCACCTGTTCCTCATTGCTGGTGGATGATACCCGGACCATATAGCCTGCCGGAAACACGTGATATCGGATGAATTCGATGTCACGGATAGCCCGGTAGGCTTTTTCTGTGTCCGTCTGTTCCATCAGATCTTCCGTTTCGAGCAGAATGATCCGGGCAAACGGAACATCTTCCCGGATATCAGGAAGATCCGGTCCGCAGACAATGATTTCATCTTCCGGAATGAGATTCGGCGTGGTTGTTACACAGGTATAGTTGACCGAGTTATGCCCGGATCCGCCCAGTTCAAAGGCGGCATCACGCAGCATGATCAGTTCACTTTCTTTTCGATCCTTCCAGATGCGGGCAGGATCCGGCGGCGTGTGCCGGCAGACGCCCGCCTGCAGGATCAGGTCTGTTTCGTTGATAATCGAATCGTATAACTTCATAAGGAACACCTTTCAGAAAAAGATGGAATCCCTGAACTGAGCCGTCGGCAACTCGTGCGCGACCGAAGATTGCAATCGAGAATGCAGGAGGGCTTAAAATATCAGAAATTCAGATCCTGTTTCTTGCGGTCAAAGATCTGATTGACCAGCTTATATGCCCAGGCCATCAGCTTCTGATCCAGATTCCAGAAATAGACGACAAACAACAAACCCAGTGCGATCAGCAGGAGTTTGATCAGTTTCCCGCAGAGCTTTACTAACAATTTCATTTCTTTGCCAGTCCTTTCTGCCGCGCAAATTCTGCCGCGCCGAGCGCGCCCATCAGCTGCGGATCAATGGAGAGATCGACAACTTTCAGCTTCAGCACATGCTCAATGGCGGACTTCAGACCATCGTTCTTCGCACACCCGCCCGTGAGTGTGATGGAATCCGTTGCGCCGGCTTTCTTGGCCATGACAAAGCAGCGTTTTGCGACAGCCATCTGGATGCCGGCTGCGATCTCATCCATCGGTTTGCCCTCGCCGACCAGTGTAATCACCTCTGATTCTGCGAAGACAGTACACTGTGCCGTGATCGGGATTACATTTTTAGCAGTGAGGGAAAGCTTCGAGAATTCCGGAAGCGTCATCTCAAACGAACGTGCCATTGCCTCGTAGAAACGTCCCGTACCTGCAGCACATTTATCGTTCATTGCGAAATTCTTAACGGTGCCGTCTGTATCAATCGCGATACCTTTGACGTCCTGTCCGCCGATATCAATAATCGCCTTTACAGAAGGATTGGTGATGTGCACACCCATGGCGTGACAGGAAATCTCGGAAATATTTTCATCCGCAAACGGGACCTTGTTGCGGCCGTATCCGGTACCGATCAGATAAGACAGATCCGCCTGACTGTTCAGATCCGGCACCTGGGAGATTACCTCCTGCATTGCCATCTCGGCAGATTCCTTCGCAATAATTTTGCTCTTCAGTGTTGTATTGGCAACCATCTTGCCGTTCTCATCAAGAATGACTGCTTTTGTGTAAGTAGAACCTACATCACAGCCGCCGAAGTATTTCATGGTATATCCTCCTTTACCAAGATGCATCATCCTCAAAATCAACCAGTGACGGATCTAGCGGTTCTTCGCGCATGACCGTGCGCATATACTCATTGACCTTCGAACGCATATCTTTTCGTGACACCGTGCGCGGGTCCATCAGATCGTGTTCGATCCAGATCAGCCGCACGCCGCGTTCTCTTGCCTGATCCTCAAACAGGCCGTTCAGGGTGGCCATGTTCTTGCAGGAGACGTGCTGGTACATGATAACGATATCCGGTTTCCACGCCTCAACCTGCCGCCAGAGTTCTGTCAGAACGTGGTCGTATCCGCCGTTGGTGTGCCGCCGCATAACCATGCGCTCATACAGCCTTGCCATATCGCGCAGCGCC
The DNA here is from genome assembly GCA_017433615.1 of Eubacterium sp. Taxonomy (GTDB): domain Bacteria; phylum Bacillota; class Clostridia; order Lachnospirales; family Lachnospiraceae; genus CADBRN01. The sequence goes on along the minus strand of JAFRGW010000115.1, from coordinate 9,558 downwards.
TCTTCGTGATCCTCAGTTTCCAGTGGCTTTGTGAAATTCAGAGATTCCATTTCCACCAGAACATCGATACCCCAGCAGTTTGCCAGCCAGTTTGAGAAGTTCGCATAATAATGGGCCGGGACAGACCAGACGATCGCGCGGTGACGCATCTTGCCGCGCCATGGTTCTTCGCGGTTTTCATAGGCCTGTTTCATCAGGGTGTCGACTTTTTCAAAGGTTTTCAGGATGCGCGGGTCAATGCCGCCGTCCATCTCGTAGTTCCATTTGCGGAAAAGCTCATAGCAGGGGCCGATGAGCTGCGGGTACGGTGTCTGATTGACTTCCCATTTCTGCAGTTCATAGGCGGTTTCCTGGTTGAAGCGTTTCATGGCTGCGAAGTAGGCATCCCAGTTCCATTTTGCACCGGTCTGTTCTTCGATGAATTTTATGCAGCCCTTGATATCTGCGACGGCTGCATCCATGATGGATTCATCCTCATAGCGCACCGGAAAAGCCAGATGGTAGGTCGGCAGATCCTTAAAGCGTCGTGAAGTGTAGGATGATGCCATGACGGAGCCGTCACACGGCATGGAACTGGAGATAAAGCAGGCGCCCAGATGGGGCAGTGCATCGATGACGCAGGCACCGCACTCGGAAGTCGGCACCGGGCAGGTATCGGACGGAAGTCCATAGGACTCGACCGCATCGATATACGGCTCACAGGCAAGCTGGTCGATCTCCGAGAGAAGGAAGACCGGCATCAGCTGATACGGGATTCCGATCAGATCCGGGAAGCCGGCCATGATCTGCGCCATGGTCATCTCGTCGAGAAGAACGACCTTCTTAGAGAGGTCCGTACTGTTGCCGACCTTCTCATCACCCTTCATCAGCAGAACAAGGTTCTCTGCGACATAGCGGAAGATGGCATAGATCAGTTCGTGATGCATCTTCAGTGCCTTGCCGCGCAGTCCCAGTGTGTTTTTGTCCATGAAGCTGTGGCAGCAGAAGTAAGAGATCATCCAGCGGTAATGGACAGCGCCGCCCAGAGCCGGGACGAGGTCTTTACTGAACGTGCCGAGCAGCATGCCCCACATGCGGAGCCACTCATAGTAATCGGCAGCAGTATCCCTGAGGCCGCGCCACTCGCGGCGGACGGTCGCCATCTTGCCGGAACGATAGAGCTTGCCCAGCTGTTTCTCGCCATTTATCAGAAGATCCTTCCGTTCAGCGGGAGACATTTTCTTCAGAAGAGATGCCTCATATGCGGCGCGTTTTGCAAATGCCTTCACATCGGCGGCAACAGCTTTGCCGGTGTCTTTCCAGTCTGTTTCCTTCAGGATGTCTTTGACAATGCCGCCGATCTCCTTCAGATTTTCAGCCTGTTTCTTCCAGTCGATGTGATCTTTGTATTTAAAAAACTTCGGGTCAGGGTATTTTACGCCCATCAGATCACCTCCTTTGCACGCTGGATCCGCTTGATTTCCAGCGCCTCCACAAATGCCTGAAATCTGGTGCGGAGCTGTCCGGAACCGCGGACATTGTAGGAGCGGTCAATGGACAGCACGGGCCAGCCGTATTCTTCCTGCAGAATGTGACTTGCCAGCGGGCGCTCGAATGCCCAGAAATCGCAGTATTTCATCTGTTCAAATACAATGCCGTCTGCGTTGTATTCCCGTGCAAGACGGTCAATGGTATCTCTGCGCTGCTGAATCTTATCATTTGCCATATAGCGGGCACACTCCGAAGTTTTCATGTAGTGCCGGCAGATCTGGCGCAGGACGTCTTCATCATCATTCAATTCAATGACCTCACGGCCGGGTGTAGAACCGTAACAGTAGCGGTCTCCGACGATCAGTGCCCCGGATTCTTCCAGCAGACGTGAGAAGTCCAGGTCATCCACCTCAGACCCTGCAACGACGACACGTGCCCGGAAGGGCGGCTTCTCGTCCGGTTCGCGGGATCTGATTTCTTCCAGAGTTTCCTGCAGTTTCGGCAGAATCAGCGCGGTCGGGCAGCAGTAGGAAACAAGATTCAGTACGTGGAATTCATAGCCGGTGACCGGCGGATTATCCAGCTTGCGCAGGTTTCCGATCTCTGTCATGATCCGGCACATTTCATTGTGTTCTTCCACTGCTTTGCGCAGTGCATCATCCGATGTGTCTGTGCCGAGCTTTTCGTGCATCACATCCAGAAGGCGGAGCCGCATCTGGATCTGCACCTGATCAATGGTATATTCTTCGATTTTGTAAGGGACATCTGTGTGTGTCACAAAGAAATGCGGCTTGCTGTTACATTTCAGGATTTCCATATGCTCATAGCAGCGGTTCATTGCGGAACAGGCGTCGACGCCCGCAATTCCATCCAGAAATTCATAGCCGCCTTCAATGGCACGCTCCAGAAGTGAGCGGGCATATTCGCAGGTGTAGTTGGACATGTAGTAAGTGGCAATATCGATTGACGTGCTGCGCGGTGCCCGGATGCGTGTGGAAAAGCAATTATCCACGTTCAGCAGAACTTCGGGCATGTGGTAGCAGGTGTAGCCGATTGCGTATTTACCGTCCGCCTGCGCCTGCCGGATCAGGGCGTTGTCTGCGTCCTCCAGCAGGTTCTCGAATTCCAGCAGGTACTTCAGGTCTTTCAAGTGGGGCGTCCTCCTTTCTCTCTTTGACAGATTTTCAGCAGATATATAAATGAACAACGAATCAGATAATATGCAGGTTCTCCAGTGCGCGCCGGGCGCCTAGAAGGATCGGAGTGTCGGGCGGCAGTTCGAAGATGCTTCTGCCGGCGATGTCGTTTTCGGTCATGGCGTCGTCCTGGCCGATCACGGCAGCGATGGGGATACCGCCGCAGACATCTTCGGTGATGCGGTCCGGCAGGGGCGCGCGGTTGATGACAAGGCCGATCTCATCGTAGAGAACCAGTTCGTCTGCGACCTTCCGGATGGTTTCTACAATCTGAAGGCCTTTGCGGCTCTGGTCGGAGACACACAGAAGATGTGTGACTTTCTCCATAACGCGCCGGTTGATCTGTTCGATGCCGGCCTCACCGTCGATTACGACGTAGTCGAATTCATCTGCGAGCATGCTGATCACCTGCCGCAGATAGGTGTTGACGGCACAGTAACAGCCGGCCGCCTCCGGCCGGCCGATCGCCAGAAAGGCAAATCCGTTCTGCTCTTCCATGGCCTGAAAGAGGCGGAATTTTGCTTCTGCCAGAATATCCTGCGTGTCATGTAATTTTTCTGTGACATCTTCCGCAACACGGCGGCGGATATCATCCAGTGTCTCTGTCACGACAACACCGAGTGCGACAGACAGACCGATGGCGGGATCGGCATCAATCGCCAGAACGCGTGCCTCCGGAAATTGTTCGGTTAGTTGTCTGACAATTGCCGCGGAAAGAGAAGTTTTTCCGACGCCTCCCTTGCCGGTCAGTGCAATGACAGTTGCATGCTTCTGCATTTGTTTGATCCTTTTATAATGAAAGAATAAATTGACAAGTTTATAATACTATTCAATCACATTTGTGGATTATTTACAAGAAATAAGGCGTATATTTTTATAAAACAAAACATATTGCGGAATGAAATGATAATTCTAGGCAAAGTGACTGGAATGTGTTACGATAATAAAGAAAATATCTGCGAAATATCAGACAAAATTGACAGAAAATGTACCTGTTTTCAGAAGGAGTGTATGTTATGAGGGATCTGGTTCATATTTTTGAATTCGAAGAACTCCTGCAGGAGGCATACAACGATCTTGTCAGGAAAGGAAAAGAAGCAGGCAGGCGTGCGCTTGGCTATACCTGTTATTTTATGCCGGAGGTCCTGCTGGATCTGCCGGGATGTTTTTCGGTACATCTGCGCGCACCAAGAAGCGGGTCGCCCGATCTGGCGACCTACTATATGACCAACCGGACATGTATGTACGGCCGGTGTCTTCTGGAGCGTGCACTGGAAGGCGGATTCAATTTTCTGGATGCTCAGATGGCGACAGAAACCTGTACGGTCACCTGCCGGTTTCAGGAGCATCTGCAGCTGATGGATATCATTCAGAATCCGGATTTTTTCTGTGAATTTACAGATGTTCCGTTCAAGAAAAATGAGAACTCCGTTGATCATTATGAGAAGCAGCTGCAGGCACATGTCCTGGATCAGCTGGCAGAACACTTCGGGATTGATACTTCGGACGCAGCGCTTCTGCAGGCAATCAAAGAGCACAATGAACTCTGTGCACTGATCCGGGAGATCGGCAGCTACCGGAAGCTGGAGCGGCCGACGATTACCGGTACGGAGTTCTCCATGATCCAGCTGGTGACGCAGGTCTGTCCGAAGGATATGATTATGGATCAGCTCCGTGATATCGCGGAGGATCTGAAGACCCGGGAGCCGGACGACAAGCCGTCATACCGGTGCAAAGCCGTTCTGGTGGGTTCCGAGGAGGATGATCCGTATTTTATCCAGCTGATTGAGGAATGCGGCATTCTTGTAGTTGCGGACCGCCACTGTTATGGATCGATCCCGGGACGCGAAGAGATCGTTGTGAAGGAGGGAGAACGGCCGCTGCGCGCGATCGCCCGCCACTATCTTGAGACGTCCATGTGTCCGCGGTTTATGGAGCAGCATACCATGCGGGAACGGAAAAAGTTTCTGGCAGATGTCGCGAAAGAATACGGTGCGGACGGCATTATCAATTGTCAGATGAAATTCTGTGAGTACTGGAGTTATGAGCGGACGATTAATACATTGATTTTGCCGCGGGATTACGGCATTCCGGTCTGTTCGATTGAAAAGGAATACGTCAATAACGCCATAGGTCAGCTCCGCACGCGCTTTCAGGCATTTGCAGAGAGTATTGAGTATAAGAAACTGCAGGGCAGCAGTCCGGCATAATCCGGTGGTCTGTCTGCTGCGCATGTAAATGATGATTCAACTGCAGGGAGGGACACGCACATGAAATTATCCGCAATTAAGGACAGGATGAAAGAACTGTTCGTTGTCGAAAAGGACAAAAACCGGGAGATGGATCAGAAAAAACCGGTCGGGAAAGTGCTGCGGGATTTCTGGTTCGGCAAGCCGCATGAGGAGCGCCGGCTGGGAGATCTGTATGTCGGTGATACCGGCCTTTATAAGCACAGAGAATGGCGTGGTGTTCCGGATACCATGTACTACTTCAATATGATCTGGCTGTACAATTACATTCATATGGTAATGGACATCATGAAATTCGGCGGCGGCCCGGTGAAGGGTCTGGTCAATTTCGCAAAAGGCACGATGCGCTACCGCTGGATGGGACAGACGTACCTGACCGTCATGCACTGGTTTGACCGCGGCCTCGAAGGCATGCGGGGACCGATTCTGCGCGGCTCCGCCTGGCATTACCGGGCAATGTGCTGTGAGACAATCCGTCAGTTCCAGGAGATGTTCGCATCTGATAAGAATCTGCACGGCGGGGAGACGCCGGAGCAGTGGCATCACAATATCGCACACAATGAGACGGTGAGCGGCAGCATTTTCTACGGATTCCACGACGTGCTGGAAGACATTCCGCTGGAGATGATTCCGTACTTTGTTTCCTGCCATGTCAATAACCACACCGTTCTGAATTATATCGACGCCGCGCAGTCGATCGGTCTGCCGGCAGATCCGTGTCCGATGTGCCAGGCTGAGTATGGTCTGTTTGTACTGGATGACTACCCGGATTTCGCGCCGGCCATGATTACTTCCAATGAAGCCTGCGACGGTTCTGTCGCGACTTCTGTACTGCAGGACTGGTTCCTGAACCGCCCGCTGTTCGCGATGCCGCAGCCCATGCGCTACGATGATCCGCTGGTGCAGGAGCACTGTCAGAAGGAAATTGAAGAATGCTGGAAATTCATTGAAGAACAGTACGGCGTCAAGTTTGACTGGAATATGTTTGTGAAATACGCGGAACAGCAAAATCAGCTGACAGCATTTGAGCATGAAAAATGGGATGTCGCGGCAAATACACCGTACTATCCGATCAATGGTGTCGCACAGGCTCTGTACCGTATCTACTACTCGCAGGACGGCAACCGGTCGATCTGGCATGAGACCGATGACCGTGTCCGCAGGCTGATGAACAAGACGGTGAAGAACAAAATCAACTGTCTGCCGAAGACACGACACCGTGCCATCGCATGGAGCTGTGCGCCGCTGTTTTACTCCAACTGGTGTACCTGGGCATACAACTGCTGGGGAATCAACTGTGTTATCAATATGGATTCTCTGATGTTCGACCAGTACATTCGTACAGACACCTACGAACACGCGCTGGAAGATCTGGCGTGGTACAATGAGAAAGCCCCGATGCGCGCCATGGCAGTCGGCGGACATGAGCATATCCTGTCACTGTGGGATTATATGGAGCGGTTCAACTGCGATATGGTTATCATGTATGACCAGATCCAGTGCAAAGGCATGCAGGGCATCCACGGCGTCTTCGAAGATGAATTCCGCAGACGCAACATACACGCGATCTGGATCCCGCACGCACTGCCGGATAAGCGTACCGTATCGCGCAAAGAAATCCGCGGCATCATCAACGAATACATGACAACCGTCATGCGTGAAGAGCCGCTCGACCCGACACTGGTTGACTTTGAAGATGATGCAAGCTGGTAACTTCCGTGCGCGGTGCGCGGGGAGCTTGCGGACGCGTGATGATCTGTCCGAATCTTTGATTCGGGAAACAGATCACATACACAGTAGTGCGCGCGCGACTCCGATTTTTGTAGATTGTGAACATACTGAAATGGAGCATAAATATGAAAAAAATCATTCTGAAACTATTCCGTCTCGCAGCCCTTCTTTATGGCCTTCTGTTCCTTGTCTTTTACTTCGATCTGGACGGAAAACTCCTTTACTATGTATGGGAACCGCTTATGACACGGCGCTATGATAAGATGAAACGAAAAGACAATACCGTAACGCCTTATGAAATGAAAGAAAATGTGGCCGGATAAGAGGTAAAACAGTATGGTATCCGTCTTATCTATCGCATGTATGATGATTGCACTGGTAATTTCGTTTGCGCTGCCGGTTGGATTGTGCATCTGGTTTCGAATCAGGGAAAAAGCAGATCTGATGCCGTTTTTTGTCGGTTGTGCTGTGATGATTCTGTTCGCATTTGTACTGGAACAGCTTGTGCACCGCGTTGTGCTGAATTCTTCTGCAGGGGAAACAATCCGGAACACGCCATGGATCTACGCACTGTACGGCGGGTGTATGGCGGCCGTATTCGAAGAGAGCGGCCGGTTTCTGGCATTTAAGACGGTTCTGAGAAAGCTGCGCGGCAACAATGCGAATGCGCTGATGTATGGCGCAGGGCATGGCGGCATCGAGGCAATTGTGGTTCTGGGAATCACTTCGATCAACAATCTGTTTTATTCTTTTCTGATTAATACAGGAAACACACAGATGCTGACGGCACCGCTTTCCGGCAATCAGGCGGCACTGGAGCAGGTGAATACAGCAATCCGGCAGCTTACGACAGTTCCGTCGTGGCAGTTTCTTCTGGGTGGTGCTGAGCGGATCTTTGCGGTGATTCTGCAGATTGCACTGTCTGTGCTGGTATGGTTTGCGGCAAAGGAGAAGGGAAAGGGATATTTGTTCCTTGTGGCGGTCTGCATGCATGTGGCAGGCGATGCCCTGACGGTATACCTCGCCCAGACCGGTGTATCGGTAATTGTAATCGAATTAATCGTTGGAATTGCGGCGCTGAGTCTGGCAGCAGGGGCAGGGAAGCTTCTGCATGCCGATTCCGGAATGCAAGTCAGATAAGAAGGGCCTGAGCCCTGAAAAAGGCAGCATGAACAGAACGAAAGAGGAAATTACGATGAAGAATGAAAAGAAAGAGCAGATCTGGGCGTTTCACAATGACATTCCGGCAGAACAGATGCCAACCTGGAAGAGCCGCCGCATCAAAGCGTATGGTGAAGGCATAATGATCGTGGAAAACGAATTTGCACCGGGAGAAACGGCAGCAGACCACAGTCATCCGCATACACAGATTATGTACATCATAGAAGGGAAGATTGAGACGACAGTCGGCGGTGAGACGCATATTCTCGGAGCAGGTGACGCGGTCTATGTCCGGTCGGATACCGTTCACGGTCTGCGTGCGCTGGAAGAAACACGCATGCTCGATATCTTCTCGCCGATGCGGGAGGACTTTCTGGAATAATTGTCCGGAGAATGATAAAATGCTACGGATGCTTGAGAAAAATTTCGAAATCATGAAACGCAGCACAGGAAAAGGAGTAGAAACACATGATTTACAGAGATTTTCAGGGAATGAAGCTTTCGGCACTGGGACTGGGCGCGATGCGGCTCCCGGTTATCGATGGAGACGACGCAAGAATCGACGAGCCGGCAGCACTGCGCATGGTTGATATTGCCATGGAGAACGGGATCAATTATTACGATACCGCATGGGGCTATCACGGAGAAAATTCCGAGACCGTCATGGGTAAGGCGCTTGCGCGGTATCCGCGGGAGAAATTCTGCGTCGCAACCAAATTCCCGGGATATGACGCGTCACTCTGGGGAAAGGTTGAGGAGATTTTCAACAAACAGCTGGAAAAATTACAGGTGGATTATTTTGATTTTTATCTCTTCCACAATGTCTGTGAGATGAACATTGATGCCTACCTGAATGATGAAAAGTATGGTATTTACAGCTATCTGATCGAACAGAAGAAAAACGGGCGGATCCGCCATCTTGGATTTTCCTGTCATGGAAGCATGGACGTGCTGAAGCGGTTCCTGGATGCGTATGGCAGTGAGATGGAATTCTGTCAGATTCAGCTCAACTATCTGGACTGGACCTTCCAGGATGCAAAAGAAAAAGTAAAACTGATCAGTTCGTATAACATTCCGGTGTGGGTCATGGAGCCGCTGCGCGGCGGAAAACTGGCGAAACTGGACGCTGCTTATGAGGCAGAACTGAAGGCACTGCGTCCGGACGAGGAGATTCCTGCCTGGGCATTCCGCTTCCTGCAGAGCATTCCGGAGGTCACGATGATTCTGTCCGGCATGTCCAACGAAGAACAGCTTCTGAAGAATCTGAAGACCTTTGAAGATGACAAAAAGCTGAATGAGAAGGAGATGGATACGCTGCTCGGGATCGCGGACCGGATGCTCTCTGTCGGGATGGTTCCCTGTACCGCATGTCACTACTGTGTGAGCCACTGCCCGAAGGGAATCGATATTCCGAAAATGATTGAGCTTTATAACGAGCATATCTATACCGGCGGTGGTTTTATCGCGCCGATGGCGCTGATGGCAGTCGAAGAAGATAAGAAGCCGCAGGCCTGTCTGAAGTGCGGAAACTGCGAGGCAGTCTGTCCGCAGAAGATCCAGATAAGAGAAGTACTTGCGGATCTTGCAGCAAAAGCAACCTGGTAATCAGAAAATCCGGCCGTCCGGCCGGATTCAGACTGTAGACAAAGTCCAGAGCAAAAGCTCTGGATTTTGTTATGTAAGTACGGAAAGAAACCGCCGCAAATGGTATAATAATAGTATCAAATCTAAGGCGGTAATCCTATCATGAT
>JAFRGW010000114.1 GCA_017433615.1 Eubacterium sp. | reverse complement strand
TGTCTCCCGGCTCTGATGGAATTCGCCGTTAGACATATATCGTCACCGCCTCGCGCGAACTCTTTGACTCATTGATTTACAGCCGCGAGCACCTGTTCAAGAGGCATAGAACCGCCGAAGAGATCGAGTGCGCTGCCTATAGTGACGTTCAGCCGGTCTCTGCCGGCGGTTTTTAAGATGTCAAGGTCTGCAAAGCTGCCGACACCGCCGGCGTAGGTAACCGGGAAGTTTTCAAGCTGTGCAAGAATGGAGATCAGTTCTGTATCGACGCCGCCCTGTTTTCCCTCTACGTCTGCAGCATGAATCAGGAATTCATCGCAGTACGCAGACAGTTCACGCAGCGTATCAGGTGTTACTTTCGTGTCTGTGAATTTCTGCCAGCGGTCAGTTACAACGTAGTACCGGCCGTTATCTGCTTTCCGGCAGGACAGATCCAGTACAAGATGTTCCCGGCCGACGGTTTCGACCATCCGGTTCAGCCGCGCATAGTCAATGCTGCCATTCCGGAATACGTAGGAGGTTACGATTACGTGGCTTGCGCCGGCGTCCAGAAATTCCGCGGCGTTCTCCGGCGTGATGCCCCCGCCGGCCTGAAGGCCGCCGGGCCATGCCTGCAGTGCGGAAAAGGCCTGGGATTTTGTTGCTTCATAGTATTCGGATGAGACCGGATTCAAAAGGATTACATGTCCGCCGCGGATCCCGAGCTTTTGATAAAGACGCGCATAAAAAGCAGCATCCTGTCCGGATACGAAGTTCTCCTTCGCGATATCGCCGGCATCCCGGAGAGATCCGCCGACAATCTGCTTTACGGCACCGTTGTGTATGTCAATACATGGTCTGAATTCCATTTACTTATTCTCCGCGTCATTCACAAAGTCTGATTTCAGTGGCTGTCAATGTCGTTACAGGGTACATCTGCATCCATGCTCTCAAAATCCACGTCATCGGGATGGATGCCGGGGACTGGCATACCCTGATGCTGGTTGACGCTCTCGCCCATGATCACACGGCTCTTCAGCCGGCATTTTTCCACAAGCTCGGATAGTGTCTCTTTTACATCAAAAGCATTTTTAATATTCTTGATATCAAAATTTTTCATCGTCTGATCCGCAGAGTCGCAATGTATCGTACCAGTTCCGATGATACGCTGCCACAGAGAGCGCGTCAGCGTAAGATCGGTGATGCGGTAGAGGCGGACATCATCTTCACGCTGGTTCAGAAAACCGGTATCAATGAAGAGGCGGTCTTCTGTAAGTGCATATTTTGTAAAGGTCCAGGGAAGCCCCAGGAAATTGCGCTTGCGGTCCTGCCAGATCAGTTCTGTGTGTTTCATTTTACTACCTCTTTTCTTTTCCATTCTGCCCGGACGGGTAATGTCTGTCACTGTGGTATCCTGCCTGAACAGTGCCTGCGGCGGAACAGCGTCTTCGAAGAAACTGCATCTGCGGCGGAACAGTGCCTGCGGCGGGATTGCGGTTTACACCAGATACTTTATCGTCTCCAGAACACTGATGATGTGATATTTCACAACATAGGCCAGATCGCTGTATTCCGGATATTCGTATTTCATCCACTTCAGAAGCGGAAGAATAAATTCCTCAGTCTCATTAATATAGGACAGTATTTTCTGTGGTTTAAAGCTGCCGGACATGGTAGAGACATTGTTGCAGCGGTCCAGCACCTTGACGACACATGCCTTCTTATTTTTGCTGATCGCACGGTAGTAGCGGTCCTTTGCGTCATGCCATGTCTCACCCGGCAGCTGCTCAAACGTCAGACAGCGGACGATTTCGCGTACTTCGTCGGAGAAAGGCAGTTCGTCTGCTGTGATGCCGGTGTCCTCGACCACATCATGAAGGAGGATACCGGCCAAAGTGGCGTCATCCCGGATCTGCAGGGCATGCGCGTGGCACGCCATCATCAGCGGATGGATGATATAGGCGATCTTTGCGGTCGAATAGCGGATCTCCTTCCGGAACTGGCCGCTGTGCTGTTTGCGCATAAATGAGACAGCCTGATAGGTTTCTGTCAGATTTTCCTCCATGGCAAATGTCTGCACACGCGTGTACATTTTCTCCTCGTGAAAAAGACGCCCGCGGAAGGTGAAGGGAAGCGATTCTTCTCCCTCATGTTCCAGAAAAGAATAAGGGTGTATTTTCAGCGCTTCGGAAAGCTGGAGTACATTTTCCAAATCGGGCAGCGATGTGCCGGTTTCCCATTTGCTGACGGTCTGTGAGGCAACGCCGATCTTATTCGCCAGCTGCGCCTGCGTAAGTCCCACTGTTTTGCGGCCGCCTGCAATCAGTTTTCCCAGTCTTTGTCTGTCCATAGATGTCCCTCATACCTGTGTGCTGTCTGTACTGGCTTATGGCTATTTTGTTTTCCGGGTGATGCCGGGCTGCCGGATATGAGCATCCGGAACAACCAGCCTGTATTAATTATATCGCAACGGAAGAAGGATGGGTAGAAGAAGATTATCCGGGCCCGGGGATCCGGGCAGAAGAAGCAGAAAGAGTCCAATCAGTATTGCAGGCCGCTTATAACAAAATGACAAATCAAAGAAAGATATGGTAAAGTTAAAAGAAAAAGAAACCGGAAACATCGAATGACTGTTATCTAAAGAAACGGGATGAAACGCCCCGGGGGAAGAAATGGGAAAATACAGAGCTTCAGAAATGGTACATGTAAACGGAATGGACCTGCACTACGCAGCTGCCGGATCGGGGAAACCTGTGATTCTGATCCACGGAAACGGGGAAGATCACAACCTCTTCGAAACACAGATCGAGCAGCTGACGGCGGCCGGATACCGGGTGTATGCACCGGATTCCAGAGGGCACGGAGCCAATGCGCCGCTGACGGAATACCACTATGCTGATATGGCGGAGGATGTTTATCAGTTTATCCGGGCGCTGGATCTGGACAGGCCGTTTTACTACGGCCACAGCGACGGCGGCATCATCGGACTGCTGCTGGAGATCAGTCACCCGGGGACGGTCAGCGGGATGGCTGTGAGCGGGACGAATTTGTCCCCGGCCGGACTCGAAAAGTCCTTTGTTGACAAGTACGCGGCAATTAACGAGAAATCACCCGATCCGCTTCTCACACTGATGCTGGAAGAGCCGCACATTGATCCGGAAGATCTGGAACAGATCCACATTCCGGTTCTTGTGACAGCGGGAAGCCGCGATCTCATTCTCCCGGAGGAGACCCGGTGCATCGCAGCGCATCTGCCGCAGGCACAGCTTGTTATTGTGGAAGGTGCGGACCACGGAAGCTATATTGTCGGAAGTGAGATCATGGGAAATCTGCTGCTGGATTTTTTCAGGGGAATAGAATAAGCTTGATTTAGAGTGAGGAAATAAAGCGGCCGCGGCTCTGGATTCAGCAGATAGAATGAGCCGGCCCTCTGGATGTAGGAAAAGCGTGCGAACTTTTCAGGCAGAGGAAATCGTATGAACTGGATTTTCAAAAACGAACATGAAAAACACAAATTTTTTACCCGGCTGACAGAGGGACAGAAAATGGATGCATTCCGGAAGATCCTGTCGGATTCGGAGCATGTTGTTTTCCTCGGCGGCGCGGTGTCTCCACGGAGAGCGGCATTCCGGATTTCCGCAGTAAGGATGGTCTTTATAATAAGGCCGGCAAAAAATACCGGAAATACCGGCCGGAGTATCTTCTGAGCAATGACTGTCTCCGGCGTGACACGAAGCTGTTTTTCGAGTACTACCGGGAAAATCTGGACGCGCGGGACGTGGAGCCGAATGCCGCGCACTATGCGCTGGCGCGAATGGAGGCCGAAGGCAGGCTGGAAGGTGTGATCACGCAGAATATCGACGGTCTGCACCAGAAGGCCGGCAGTGTCAATGTACAGGAAATCCACGGGACAACCCTGCGGAACCATTGTGTCTTCTGCAGAAAGGAATACGATGCGGATTATATTTTTGATAGCCCGGATCCGGTTCCGAAATGTACGGAATGCGGAGAAATGGTGCGTCCGGACGTGACGCTGTACGGGGAAATGCTGCCGTCGCCGGCCTATGACAATGCGCTGGATCTGGTGAACCGTGCCGACTGTCTGATCATCGGCGGGACCTCTCTGGAAGTCGGATCTGCCGCGCAGCTTGCGCACAAATTTCACGGGAACTATCTGGTTATCATCAACAAAGGAAAAACGAGGCTCACCGGAAAAGCCGACCTGGTATTCCGCGACAGCATCGGGAAAGTACTGGGAGAACTATAAGCGCTATACAGACGAGGGGAGATACAATCGTGACACATATCATTCATCCGATCCCGCCGTTTTACCGGCCGGATTCCAGAATCCTGATTCTGGGAAGTTTTCCGTCTGTCAAATCCAGAGAGAGCCGTTTTTTCTACGGACATCCGCAGAACCGCTTCTGGAAACTGATGGTGCGGCTGTTCGGCGAAGAAACAGTCCCGGTCACAATCGAAGAGAAGGCGGCGCTGCTGGAGCGGAATCATATTGCGGCGTGGGATTCCATCCATGCCTGCGATATCGAGGGATCCAGTGACAGTTCGATCCGGAATGTCGAGCCGAACGATTTCCGGGAGATCTTTGCAGCAACTGATATCCGTCAGGTCTTTACCAACGGGAAAAAATCGCATGAAATTTACACAAAGTACTGTCTGCCGCAGACCGGCCGGGAGGCGATCTGTCTGCCGTCTACCTCCCCGGCCAATGCAGCCTGGAATATGGACCGGCTTGCGGAGGCGTGGGGCGTGATTCTGGAATATATGGGCAGGTAATAACGGTATGGAGCAGCGCAGAGAAAGATGTTGCTTGTGCGATATGCAGCGCATGAGATTGGAAATCACGATGAAAGTATGATTAGTATGAGATGACGGGTCCGCAGGTCCGGCTCAGAAAGGCCGGTGCCGGGAAAGGAGAAAATATGCCGCAGGAGAAGAAAATGATTCGATGGGGAATCACGGGAACCGGTAAGATCGCAGACATTTACGCAAACATGATCCGGTCGCTGCCGGATATGGAAGTATCCGGGGTTGCTGCAAGAGATGCGGCCAAAACGGAGCGCTTCCGGTCCGTACACGATATCCGGAAGGCATATGCGTCGCTGGAAGATATGATTGCTGACGGGCAGATTGACTGCGTCTTTGTAGGAACACCGCATTCGGTGCACAAAGAGCAGGTGAAACAGCTGATCGACGCCGGGATCCCGGTACTGTGTACGAAGCCTATGTCACTTTCATTGGAAGATGTGAAAGGGCTGTTTGATTATGCCGCAGAAAAAAACGTGATGCTCTGGGAGAGTATGTGGCATCTTTTCAAACCGACGATGCTCAAAGCCAGACAGCTGCTGGAAGACGGAACTGTCGGTACAGTTCTGAAAACGGAAATCCACTGCAGCTTTATTGCGGAATTTGATCCGGAAAACAGGCTGTTTAACAAAGCACTTGGCGGCGGATCTCTGCTGGATGTCGGAATATACGGCGTGAGCGTCTGTCACTTTCTGATGCGGCAGAAGCCGGTTGGAATTAAGGCGGCTGCGCGGATCGGCAGTACCGGGTGTGATGAAATAATGGAGATTCTTTTGCAGTACCCGGACGGTGTACTTGCATATCTGGAATCCGGAATTATCGATGAAGACCGGCAGGAGATGCGTATCGTCGGTACAGAAGGAACACTGTTCATCGATGATTTCTGGTATGCAGATCATCTGACCATTCGCCGCCGCGATGGATCAGAAGAGGCCGTGGTGACAGAGGACCACACAGAAACCTGGACAAGCGAGCGTCATGATTACCAGTTGATGCAGTTTGCAGACTGTGTAAGAGATACATCTAAGAGACAGGAAATATGGAGTGCAGAAAAATCGATTGAAGTCCATGAAATTATGAGAAAGGCATTTGGGCAGGCTGGTATCAGCTATTAATTTGGTCAGAATACTATTTGATGAAGAAGTCTGGCGCAGACGTTACAGAAGTGGAATTTAATCATTTATTCACTCAAAAAAGATGATCCGGAACCGTAGTTGGTTCTTGATCATCTTTTTTTGTACCGCAATAGGATATTTCTGCTATTTATACATAAAATAATACTCTGCCATCAGGTTCTTTGTCATGGCAATGACATCCTCCATGTGTATGGTCATGGCAGCATGTGCTTCTTCTGCATTCTGTGCACGGATTGCCTGGAGGATTGCTTCATGTTGCTCGAGAGATCGAATCACGCGGTTTGAATTTTTCTGATTGTGATAGACAGACACACGCTGACAGTGATCAATCAATGGTTTCAAATGTCTGGAAATCTGGGTGTTGCGGCTTGCCCGTGCGATCAGCATATGGAATTCTGCGTCATATTTTTCTGCAGCTTCAATACTTTCGGTTAGACAATTCCGGTGTTCTGTAATACAAACATCCAAATCTACAAGATCTTCCTCGGACCGTCTGCTTGCTGCCAGTTCGGCGGACAGAGATTCAATGACGGAACGAAGTTCATAGATTTCAAGTGCTTCCGGAAATCCGATTTTTGATACAATTGCAACTTTATCTTCAGAGGATTCCAGATATCCTTCAAATGTAAGTTTTTCAAGTGCGGCTTTGATCGGCGTACGGCTGATATTCAGCTCTGCCTGAAGACTACGCTCAGACAGACGCGTACCGGGTGCAAAAATACCGGACATGATGAAGTGACGGATGGTGTCGTAGGCCTGTTGAGATTTATTAGCATTTGCTTTATCAGATATCTGATCAGAAGATGATGGATTTGATATTTTGTTCATCTTTTCCATAAGAATTCGTCCCCTACTTTCCTTGATATAAATAAAT
>JAFRGW010000113.1 GCA_017433615.1 Eubacterium sp. | reverse complement strand
GGCTTCAAGAAAGATGACATCCAGATCGACGTCGACAACGGGATCCTTACGATCTCGGCCGAACGCAACGAAGAGACGGAAGACCAGGACAAGAAGGGAAGATACATCCGCAGAGAAAGGCGTATGACTGGTTCAGACGGCTGGAATTCCGCAACCTTCTTGGCCGGTTTGATGAGCAGAACCGGAATGTCGACAAACTTCCCGAAGTACAGATTATGAAGGATCTGGGATGGATTGATGAGGTTCTGCGCAATGCGGAAAAACTGCCGCAGTTCGGCATCTCCGCACAGTTTTCAGGGAATAAACCCTGCGGGATCGGTCTTGCGATTCCGGGGACACCGGCAGAACTCTATTATATTCCGCTGGACGGATTTGTATCCGGCATGTATCTGGCCGCAGAACTTAAGAGGCTGCTCAGTGGAAATGCGCAAATTGCGGTTTATGACATCAAAGAGCTGCTCCGGTGTATTGAAATTTCGGAAAGCGGGCAGATATTTGATATCAAGATCGGTGCTTATCTGCTGGATCCGCTGCGGGCAGCCTACCCGTATGACCAGCTTGCGGCAGAGTACGGTGGTCTGACGATCCCTTCTGCAGAAGAGCTGTTCGGCGGAAAAAAACTGCCGGAGCCGGCACATATGGAAGAGGAACAGGCTGCAAAGTATCTCGCATGGATGGCGCTTGCGGCTGTCACAGCTGCCGGACCGATGCAGACGCGGCTGGAGGAGACCGGAATGTACAAATTGTTCCGGGAGATCGAGATGCCGCTTGTCTGGACGCTGGCGGATATGGAACGTGCAGGCATCAAAGTACGGCGCGAAGCACTGGATGAACTTTCCGGAACGCTCGGCGCTCAGATTTCCGTAATTGAACAGCGGATCTATGCGGCTGCAGGGGAACAGTTCAATATTAATTCGCCGAAACAGCTTGGCGTCATTCTTTTTGAAAAATTGCAGCTGCCCGGCGGCAAGAAGACAAAGACCGGCTATTCCACGGCGGCTGATGTGCTGGAAAAGCTGGCACCGGATGTGCCGATGGTTGCCGATATACTGGAGTACCGGCAGCTTACAAAACTGAAATCGACCTATGCGGATGCACTCGGCGGCTATGTGCAGGATGACGGAAGGATTCACTCCGATTTCAACCAGACAATTACCGCAACCGGGCGGATCAGCAGCAGCGAGCCGAATCTGCAGAATATCCCGATCCGCATGGAGGCAGGAAGGCAGATCCGGAAAGTGTTTGTCCCGGAAGACGGATGCGTATTTGCAGATGCAGACTACTCCCAGATTGAACTCCGTGTGCTTGCTGCGATGTCCGGAGACAGGAATCTGATCGAGGCGTACCGGGAGGCAAAAGATATTCACCGGACAACTGCGTCACAGGTGTTCCATGTGCCCTTCGAAGAAGTGACAGATCTGCAGCGACGCAATGCGAAGGCGGTTAACTTCGGGATTGTGTACGGAATCAGTTCATTCGGCCTGAGCCAGGGACTTTCCATTACCCGCAAAGAGGCGGCGGAATATATCGAAAAGTATTTTGAAACCTATCCGGATATCAAGACATTTCTGGACGGACTTGTTGAGAAGGCAAAAGACTGCGGCTATGCAGAGACACTCTTCGGACGCCGCAGGCCGATCCCGGAACTTTCAGACAGCAATTTTATGAAACGATCATTCGGGGAGCGCGTTGCGATGAACTCGCCGATTCAGGGAACTGCTGCGGACATCATCAAGATCGCGATGAACCGAGTACGCAGACGCCTGCAGAAGGAAGGCTTCGAATCCCGTCTGATCCTGCAGGTACACGATGAGCTGCTGATCGAGGGGCCTGAAGAAGAACTGGAAGCGGTCTCCGCGCTTCTCGAAGAAGAGATGGTACACGCGGCAGACCTCGCGGTAGCACTTGTGGCAGACGTCCATTCCGGACATTCCTGGTACGAGGCGAAGTAGAAGGCTGCCTGGCGATAAATAATAAGAGGACATATGAAAATCATCGGAATCACCGGCGGCGTCGGCTGCGGAAAAAGTGAAGTACTCAATTTTATAGAAAAGAACTATGATGCCGCCGTTGTGCGCGCAGATGAGGTGGGACGTGATCTGATGCGTCCCGGTACGGACTGTACGCGGCAGATCATTGACCTGTTTGGTGCACGCGCGGCAGATGCAGATGGAAACCTTGACCGCGCATGGATTGCAGATCAGATTTTTCATAATCCGGATCAGCGGGAATCACTCAATGCAATTGTGCATCCTGCGGTGCAGCGGGAAATCTGCCGCCTGATTGAACAGAACCGAGCGTGCGGATGGCAGTATTTCTTCCTGGAATCTGCCATTCTGATTGAAGCGGGTTATACGGAGATCTGTGACGAAATTTGGTATATTTATGCAGATGTGCAGACGCGGATTGCGCGGCTGCAGGCAGGAAGAGGTTATACACAGGCGAAGAGTCTTGCAGTGATGGAGAACCAGCTCTCTGAAGAAACGTTCAGGGAAGCCTGTGATGCTGTCATTGACAACAGCGGCATATTTGAAGATACGATGGAACAGATTGATGCGCGCATGACAGAACTTGCCGCGCAGTGAGGAAGACAGAATAAGATGGAACTATGCAGTATTGCAAGTGGAAGCAGCGGAAATTGTATATTTGCCGGCGGAGCTGATACGGGTATTCTGTTTGATGCGGGAATCAGCGGAAAGAGAATTGAAGCCGGACTGAACGGGATCGGCAGAACCGGAAAAGAAATGGATGCTGTCTTCGTCACACATGAGCATTCAGATCATATCAAGGGACTCGGCGTTCTTGCCAGACGATACGGAATTCCCATTTATGCGACAGAGGCAACATGGCAGGCGGTTAAAAGTGCACCCGGTATCGGGGAGATTCCGGAGGCGCTGTATCATCCGGTGTATCCGGACCGGTCCGTGAAGGTCGGTGAGCTGGAAATCACGCCGTTTTCCATTTCGCATGACGCGGCGGATCCGGTTGCCTACCGCATTGCCTGCGGGGAGCAGTCTGCCGCAATTGCGACAGATATGGGAATGTACACGCCGGATATCATTGCCCGTCTGCAGCATCTGGATGTGTTGTTCCTGGAGGCAAATCATGACGTGCATATGCTGGAGGCCGGCCGTTATCCGTATTATCTGAAGCGCAGGATTCTGGGCAGCAGAGGACACCTGTCCAACGAAGATTCAGGACGTCTTCTCTCAGAACTGCTGCACGATGACATTCAGGAGATTGTATTATCGCATCTTTCAAAAGAAAACAATTATCCGGCACTGGCGTTTGAGACGGTCAGTGCGGAGATCACAATGGGAGACAATCCGTACCGCGCGAAGGATTTCCGGATCAGTATCGCAAAGCGGGATGAGCCGGGGGATCTGATTGCAATCTGAACAGAAAATAATCCTGCGGACTGCCGCGCGCGGTCTGCCGGGAAGAAAATACGGATGCAGAACATTTGAAAGGAACAGAGAATGAAGAAAACGATTATTACGGTTACAGGACGTGACACGGTCGGAATTATTGCCAGAGTATGCACTTATCTCGCAGAGCAGAAGGTTAATGTCGAAGATATTTCACAGACCATCATTCAGGGATTTTTTCATATGATGATGATCGCGGATACATCCGGTTCGCCGAAAAGTGCAGGGGAACTGGCAGAAGATCTGAATGCAATCGGAGAAGAGATCGGTGTTTCAATCCACTGCCAGCATGAAGATATTTTCAATATGATGCACCGTGTGTGAGAAAGGCCGGCTATGATTAATATCTTTGAAGTACATGAAACAAATGAGATGATCGAGCAGGAAAATCTGGATGTCAGAACCATTACCATGGGCATTAATCTGATGGACTGCATCGATGCGGATCTGGACAAACTGAACCGCAAAATCTATGACAAGATCACCATGCGCGCCCGGAATCTTCTGCAGGTGGGCAGGGATATTGAGCGTGAATACGGCATTCCGATTGTGAATAAGCGGATTTCTGTGACGCCCATCGCGCTGATCGGCGGCGCTGCATGCCGGCGGCCGGAGGATTTTGTTTCGATCGCAGAGACACTGGACCGGGCGGCGCATGAAGTCGGCGTCAATTTCCTGGGCGGTTTTTCTGCACTGGTGTCCAAAGGCATGACACCGGCGGATGAACTGCTGATCCGGTCTATCCCGATGGCGCTTGCCCGCACAGAGCGTGTGTGCAGCTCAGTCAACGTTGGATCCACAAAGACCGGCATCAACATGGATGCGGTCCGTCTCATGGGAGAAATGATTCGTAAGACAGCCGAGCTGACCAAAGAAGATAACTGTATGGGATGCGCAAAGCTGGTAGTGTTCTGCAATGCGCCGGATGATAATCCGTTTATGGCGGGAGCTTTTCACGGTGTGACTGAAGCAGATGCAATTATCAATGTCGGTGTCTCCGGACCCGGCGTGGTTAAACATGCGCTCTCCAAAGTCCGCGGCGAGAGCTTTGAAGTGCTCTGTGAGACCATTAAGAAAACGGCATTTAAGGTGACCCGTGTCGGACAACTGGTGGCGCAGGAGGCATCCAGACGTCTGAATATTCCGTTCGGCATTATTGATCTTTCGTTGGCACCGACGCCGGCGGTCGGCGATTCGGTCGCTGATATTCTGGAGGAAATCGGACTGGAGGCTGCCGGGGCGCCCGGCACAACAGCCGCACTGGCGCTGCTCAATGACCAGGTAAAAAAGGGAGGTGTCATGGCATCCTCATATGTCGGCGGACTTTCCGGTGCATTTATCCCGGTCAGCGAAGACCAGGGAATGATCAGCGCGGTTAACAAAGGCGCGCTCACACTGGAGAAGCTGGAGGCTATGACATGTGTGTGCTCCGTGGGACTTGATATGATCGCGATCCCGGGTGAGACAAGCGCTGCGACGATCTCCGGAATCATCGCCGATGAGATGGCAATCGGTATGGTGAACCAGAAGACGACGGCAGTCAGACTGATTCCGGCAGTCGGCAAGAAGATGGGAGAAGTACTGGAATTCGGCGGCCTTCTCGGGTCGGCGCCGGTTATGCCGGTGAATCCGTTTTCCTGTGAGGCGTTTATCGGAAGAAGCGGCAGGATTCCTGCGCCGATTCACAGCTTCAAGAACTGAACGGCAGCATGAAGGAAAACATGCAGGAGGCAGAGAAAGCCATGAAGGTCGCCGCGGTCATTGCGGAATGGAATCCGTTTCACAACGGGCATGCTTATTTTCTGCAGGAAGTCCGCAGACGTTCCGGGGCGGATTATTTAATCGCCGTGATGAGCGGGGATTTTGTCCAGCGCGGAATCCCGGCTATTACAGATAAATATACACGTACACGGATGGGACTGGACGGCGGCGCAGATCTGGTGATCGAACTGCCGGCGGCCGCAGCGACGGGCAGTGCCGGTGAATTTGCTTCAGGCGCAGCTGCCGTACTGGAAGCAGCAGGCGTCGTCGATGAACTGTGGTTTGGCAGTGAGAGCGGACAGACGGGGCAGTTTCTGCAGATGGCTGAAGTACTCGCAGAGGAATCTCCTGTATTTACAGAATGTCTGCAGGCGGCGCTCGGATCCGGAAAATCCTATCCGGCTGCATATGCGGCTGCAGCAATAGAGGAACTGGGAAGACGTCGGGGTACCGGGATGGTATGTGGTGACGGAGCAGGGTTCTTTGCGGACCGCGGGGAGGTGCAGGCGTTCCTGGCACAGCCCAATAATACGCTGGGGCTTTCCTACTGCATTGCCCTGCGTAAACGAGGCAGCAGGATCAGGCCATACACAGTTTTGCGAAAAGGTGCCGGTTATCACGCACAGTCTGTGCAGGAGCAGGAACTGTTTCCCTCGGCAGAAGGTATCAGAAAGTTGCTGCTGGAAAAACAGGCGCACGGGACGCAATGTGTGTCCGGCGGGACGGAAGAAGGAAACACCGGAAATCCGGAGAAGTTTCTCGCGCGGTATATGCCTGTATCAGCAGCGGCAGCTCTGGCAGAGGCAGTGAAAACGGGCGGACTGCCGGAAGCAGATGACTTCTCGGAGATGCTGTTTTATCGACTGATGCAGGAGACACCGGAATCGATGCTGCGTTACCATGGGATGTCAGAATCACTTGCGAACAGAATTCTGTCGCAGATGACAGCCTGTACGACTGTCACAGAACTCGCAGAGGCGGTCAAGGCCAGACATTTAACGCGTTCCGGCATTGACCGGATGCTGCTGCGGATCCTGCTCGGGATCGACAGTGATGCGGTGCGGCGGGCCTGTGAGAAGCCGCTGCTTCGGATTCTGGGATTCAGAAATTGCGAAAACCTGCTGCATGCAATGCATGAGAAGGGCAGCGTTCCGTACGAGATGCGCGTTTCTGCGCTTCCTGCGGAGCAATATGCGGTTGATCTCTTTGCTTCGCAGCTGTATGAATGGGTCCGTGCAAAAAAGAGCGGCGGCAGTTACCGCAGCGAATTTCAGCGGATGGTTGTAAAATAAAAACCCGGATTTGGGGAGTTGGTTATATGGAACAGGATTACAGAAAATCGGGAACCGGCAGCGCCGGAAGCGGAAATCAGGTGCGGATGAAAACAAGCAGACGTGAACTGCAGCATACCGCGTCACAGAGACCGGCCGGATCTGCCGGCAGCGGCGCTTCAGGATCTGCGCGGCGGACAGCACAGAACACCGGAAGCGGAGAGACAGCGCGCCGGTCTGCCGCTTCGCGCACTTCATCCGGAACAGCCCGGCGGGCATCTGTCCCGGCGGGAAGAGCAGGATCTTCCGCGGGAAATACCGGTCCGGGCGGGCGCCGGAGGGCAGGCAGTCCGTCTGTGACGATGCGCACAGAGCGGGCGCGCAGAACGGGCAGTGGCAGTTCCGCAGCAGGCAGCGGCCGGAATACCGGCACGATGCGGACGGCAAGAACCGCACGTTCAGCAGGAACAGCCCGGAACAGCAGCGCACGTTCAGCAGGAACAGCCCGGAACAGCAGCGCACGTTCAGCAGGAACAGCCCGGAACAGCAGTGCACGTTCAGTCCGCACGGCCCGGAACGGCAGCACACGCAGTGCGGCAGACCGTCAGGCGGCACAGCAGCGCGCGCGTGCAAAACAGCAGCTCCGGGAAAAAGAGCGTCGTGAACAACAGCTGAAAAAGAAGGCACTCCTGGTGATTCTGATCTGTGCTGCAGTCATTGCAGTCGTTGCTGCAGTCGGCATCTCCAACAGCAGAAAACGCCGTGCGGCGGCCGAGCAGGCAGCTGCAGAGGCACAGGCGGCCGCAGAAGCACAGGCCCGTGCACAGGCCGAGGCTGAGGAAAAAGCGAAACAGGAGGCGGAAGCGGCAGCAGCCGCAGAAGCAGCGAAGACGATCAGCATCGAAGAGGCGATCAAGATCGGTCCGGCCATGTCTGAGGCGGAAGTCACCGGCAGAATTACGGAGATGGAGCGTGACGGCTATCCCAAGTCGCTGATCACATTGTTCCGCACGAATGACGAAGCCAGAAAGTTCGTCATGGATTACGCGGACAACAAAGACAAACATCCGGTAATTGACATCAGTGAAGAAGTGCAGAAAGGAACGGTTCCGCATTTTATCCAGTGGGATGAACGCTGGGGATATGAGATGTACGGGGATGACATTATGGGCCTGAACGGATGCGGTCCGACCTGCCTGTCCATGGTATACTGCGGACTTACCGGGAAAACCGATCTGAATCCCTATGCGCTTGCCGCAAAAGCGGAAGAACAGGGATATTACGTAGATGGCGTCGGAACCGCCTGGGAACTGATGACCACCTTTGCAGAAGGTATCGGACTGACTTCTGTGGAAGACATGTATTCTGCGGAGGGACTGATTGAAGAACTTGAAGCGGGGCATCCGACCATCTGTGCAGTCGGCTCAGGTGATTTTACCGTAACAGGACATTTTATTGTGCTCTACGGCGTCAACAGTGACGGGACTGTCAAGCTGTATGATCCGAACAGCTGCAAGCTGTCAGACAGGTCGTGGGATATCTACGAAATTCTGGACCAGACCAGAGATATGTGGACATTTTCCTACGATCCGAATAAAAAAGCCGGGGCATCCCTGAAGACAGATTCAGCAGAAGCTTCGGAAGACAGTGCTTCGGAAGACGGTGCTTCGGAAGATGGTGTTTCGGAAGACGGCATGTCAGATGACAGCATGACGGAAGACGGCAGCGGCACGGGGGAAGATTCCGGATACACGGATGACTACGACGATTCTGTGAATTCCGGATATGAATCATACACTGAAACGGATACGGAAAAAACGCCGGCAGGTGAAACAGCGTTATACTAAGAAAAAGCAAAATACGCGTGAGATTATGCATAGAAAAAATACAGGTTAGCTATTTTCTTTTTGGTAAAATATGTGTAAAATAACGGATAGTAGGCAACACAGTCTGTTAGATTAATGCAAAGGAGATCATAACAATGTCATATGGATTTGGTGGAATGATTGAAAAGCTGAAACAGTCCCCGAAGACAATCGTCTTCACAGAGGGAACGGATCCGCGTATTCTCGAGGCAACCTCCCGTCTTCTGGCAGGTAATTTCCTGAAACCGGTTCTGGTCGGCAATGAGGAAGCAATCTTAAAAGCAGCAGAAGAAGCCGGCTATAATGTGCGCGGTGCTGAGATCATTGATCCGCAGAACTATGACCGTTTTGATGAAATGGTTGAGCAGTTCTGTGAACTCAGAAAAAGCAAAGGCGTTACACCGGAACAGGCAAAGGGAATCCTTTCCGCATCCAACTATTTCGGAACCATGCTGGTTAAGATGGGCGTTGCAGACGCACTGCTCGGCGGCGCAACCTATTCAACAGCTGATACCGTTCGTCCGGCTCTGCAGCTGATCAAGACAAAACCGGGCAACAAGATCGTATCTTCCTGCTTCATTATGGTTCGTGATAATTCTATCGGTGAGAATGAAGTTCTCGCAATGGCAGACTGTGCTATTAATATTCATCCGACAGAGGATGATCTTGTTGAGATCGCAGGCGAGACAGCAGAGTGCGCGAAAGTTTTCGGCGTAGACCCGAAGGTTGCATTCCTGTCCTACTCCACAGTCGGATCCGGCAAGGGCGAAGATGTTGACAAGATGCGCAACGCGACTGCAAAGGCTAAAGAAGCTTATCCGAATCTTCCGATCATCGGTGAGGTTCAGTTCGACGCAGCGGTTTCCCCGCGTGTCGCAAAGACAAAATTCCCGGATTCTGATGTGGCAGGATACTGCAACACATTCATCTTCCCGGACATCAACGCAGGAAACATCGGCTACAAAGTTGCACAGCGTCTGGGCGGCTTTGACGCATACGGCCCGATCCTTCTCGGCCTGAATGCACCGATCAACGACCTTTCCCGCGGCTGCAATGCACAGGAAGTTTATTCCATGGCAATCATCACCGCAGCACTCGTATAATTAACTGATCTTTATGGAGCTGTCACTCCGGACATCCGGGGTGGCAGCCCCTTTAAGTAAATAAGAATGAATAATATGGAGGATTCACGAACATGAAAGTACTTGTCATCAACTGTGGCAGTTCATCCCTGAAGTATCAGCTGATCGATTCTGAGAGTGAGCAGGTTCTTGCAAAGGGTCTGTGCGAGCGTATCGGCATCGACGGAAGTCTTACTTACCAGAAGGCAGGCGGCGAGAAGGAAGTTTCCGAGCTTGCAATGCCGACCCACAAAGAAGCAATCCAGTTCGTTATTGACGCACTGACAAATGATAAGACTGGTGCAGTCGCTTCTCTTTCCGAGATCGATGCAGTCGGTCATCGTATCGTCCACGGAGGCGAGAAGTTTGCAAGCTCTGCAATCGTCACAGATGAGATGATCAAGGAAGTAGAAGAGTGCTCCAGCCTTGCTCCGCTGCACAATCCGGCAAACCTGATCGGTATCCGTGCGTGCCAGGAACTGATGCCGGGCGTACCGATGGTCGGTGTCTTTGATACAGCATTCCATCAGTCCATGCCGCCGAAGGCATTTATGTACGGTCTTCCGCGCAGAATGTACACAGATTACGGCATTCGTAAATATGGCTTCCACGGTACTTCTCACAGCTTTGTTTCCAAGGAAACCGCAAAGTTCCTTGGCCTGGATCTTGAAAACTCCAAGATCGTTGTCGCACATCTTGGCAACGGTGCATCCATCTGCGCAGTCAAGGACGGCAAGAGCATCGATACCAGCATGGGCATGACACCGCTTTCCGGTCTGGTTATGGGCACACGTTCCGGTTCCATCGATCCGTCCATTCTCGAGTTCATCGCTGAGAGAGAGAATATCTCTCTGGAGCAGGTTCTCAACATTCTGAACAAGGAATCTGGCGTATACGGTCTGTCTGACGGTCTGTCCAGCGACTTCCGTGACCTCGGTTCTGCAGCAGAAGAGGGAAACAAGGCAGCTGAGGAAGCGCTTGATGTATTCTGTTATCGTGTTGCAAAGCACATCGGCAAATATATCACAGTTATGAATGGTGTTGATGCAATCGCATTCACAGCCGGCATCGGCGAGAATGACAAAGATACCCGCAAGAAGATCATGGAATACTTCGGATATCTCGGTATTGAGATCGATGACGAGAAGAACAGCATCCGCGGTGAGAATGTCAAGATTTCCACAGACGACTCCAAAGTTGCTGTCTGCGTCATTCCGACCAACGAAGAGCTGATGATCTGCCGTGAGACAGTTGCGCTTGTCAAGTAAGAAACTGCGGAATGGCTATTGACATTTCCCGTACCTGCGTGTATAATTCATCAAGTCTGATTGAACATTCAGAGTAATCTTTATAATAAATATGAACCAGGAGGAGGTGTGAGAGATGTCCATCTGTCCGAAAAATAAATCGTCCAAGGCGAGACGGGACAAGAGAAGAGCAAACTGGAAAATGTCTGCTATGAATCTTGTTAAGTGCCCGAAATGCGGTGAGCTTATGATGCCGCACAGAGTCTGCAAGGCCTGCGGTACTTACAACATGAAGCAGGTCGTTGAAGTAGAAGACTGATTTTCAGGACTCTGCAGGAAGACGAATATTGACTGGTTAACGCAGCATGGGCTGCCGCACTGTTGCAGTGCGGCAGCTTTATTACTTAAAGGGGAAATGATTCCAGTTATTTCTCTGTGTGGAAAAGGGTATTGTATAAGGGGAGAAAATCATGATGAAGAAAATGAAACTGGTCGTGCTGACCACTGTTGTCTGCGGCAGTATGCTGCTGTCAGGCTGTTCCTTCCGTCAGGCTGTAAACCGTTTTCTTGACCGCAGTGCAAAAGAAGCTGACAATGTAATCGCCACACCTGAACCGGAGAAAGAGGCGGCGATGATGATTGATGAAAGTCTCGAAGCGCCGGCATTCGACAATGACCTGACAGGCAGTATCACCGTTGTGCAGGGAAATGCTCTGCAGCTTGAGTCAACTGCTTCCGTTACGGACGACGGAACCGTCACCTATCAGTGGTACTGCAATAATGTCAATGCAAACGGCGGCGGTACAAAGATCAATGGTGCGACAGATCCGGTTTATACGGTAGATACATCAGAGGCGGCGACGACATTCTATTATGTTGTTGCAACCAATACGCACGGCGAGGCAATTAATATGTCTGTCAGCGGTACTTATCAGGTTACGGTATGGCCGCAGGGCGAGTGGAAAGAGACAGAAGGAAAATCACAGTATGTGATCGAGGACGGAACATTCCCGGCAGACACACGGCTTCTGATCGACGGAACCGTCTATGTGCTCGATGCAGAAGGTTATGCGACTGATACAGAAGGACTGGCGGCACCGGAGACCATGAAGGGTGAAACCGCTGACGCACAGGTCTTCCAGGCGGAGCAGGAAGCAAAGGATGCCGCTGCAGCCGCTGCAGCCGAAGAGGCGAAGAAGAAGGAAGAAGCAGAAAAGAAGGCCAAGAAGGAAGCCAAGAAGAAGGCAAAAGCAGAGAAGAAAGCCGCTGAAGAAGCACAAAAGGCTGCCGAAGAACAGCAGGCAGCTGAAAATGCGCAGTAACAGGATAAGGAGAAGTATATGAGCACGACAGATGTCGTCCGCGTTGTCGTGGATGCTATGGGCGGCGACTACGCCCCTGCAGAACCGGTGAAAGGTGCGGTTGACGCACTGAAAGAAAATGACAGACTGCAGATCATTCTGGTCGGGAAACCGGAATTGATTCGTCAGGAGCTCGCAAAATATCAATATGACGAAACGCGGCTGGAGATTGTTCCGGCCGGGGAAGTCATTGAGACAGCAGAATCGCCTGTGCAGGCGATCCGCCAGAAAAAGGACTCTTCGCTTGTTGTCGGTCTGACACTTGTAAAAGAAGGACGCGCTGATGCACTGGTTTCCTCGGGAAATACCGGCGCTGTTCTGGCAGGCGGTCAGCTGATTGTGCGCAGAATTAAGGGGGTACAGCGTGCGCCGCTTGCACCGCTGATTCCGACCGAAAAGGGACCGAAGCTCCTGATTGACTGCGGCGCTAATGTTGATGCGCGCGCAGGACAGCTGGTACAGTTTGCCCACATCGGATCGATATATATGGAATCCGTCATGGGTGTGCGCAACCCGCGTGTTGCACTTGTCAATATCGGCGCAGAAGAAGAGAAGGGCAACGCCCTTGCGAAAGAAACTTACCCGCTGCTTGCCGCAAGTGAACACATCAATTTTGTCGGAAATATCGAGGCGCGGGATATTCCGAAGGGAGATGCCGACGTGATTGTGACAGAGGCATTTACCGGTAATGTCATTCTCAAAATGTATGAGGGTGTCGGCTCCGTAATGCTCAGTGAGATCAAGAAGGGTCTCATGAGTTCGCTGCGCAGCAAAATCGGCGCGCTTCTGATTAAGCCGGCACTGAAGGGCACGCTTAAGAAGTTCGACAGCAGTGAGTATGGCGGTGCACCGCTACTCGGCCTGAACGGACTTGTCGTTAAGACACACGGCAGTTCCAAAGCAGGTGAATTTAAGAATACAATTGTACAGTGTATTACGTTTAAGGAACAGGACATTAACGGACAGATTCGCAAATATCTCAGCGAGGATGATCCGATTGCACCGGTTTGAACGCAAAGTGAAACAGTCCCCTTCGTAAGGCGCATGAAATGCCCCGCTGCGTTGAACGCTCTGCGCCGGATCCTGCGAGCGGGATCTGTGATCGTGATTTACATTACTTGGACAGGGAAAGCTGAAAATCATGGAAATGAAAAAGCTGTGCAGGATTTTTGCAGAAGTCCTGCATGTGGACGAACGTGAGGTCACACAGGCTATGACGCTGGCAGGAGACCTGGACGCGGATTCACTGGATCTGTATCAGATTATGCTGAAGGTGGAAGAAGCCTTCAGCATTCGTGTTACAGAGAAGGAGTTTGGCCGCCTGAAAACGGTGCAGGACATTCTGCGCCTGATCCGGCGAAAGCAGGGTGACAGATAAATGAAATTATTTGACAGGATGACAGAACTGGAGAAGAAGATCGGTTATCATTTTACAGACCGTTCGCTTCTTGAAACCGCACTGCGGCACAGTTCCTATACCAACGAGAAACAAATGCCGCGTACGGACTGCAATGAACGGATGGAATTTCTGGGCGATGCGGTTCTGGAGCTCGTCTCAAGTGAATATCTTTTTTGCACATTCCCGGACATGCCGGAGGGAGAACTAACAAAACTCCGCGCAAAGCTGGTTTGTGAGCCGACACTGGCGCACGACGCGCGCCAGATTGATCTCGGCTCCTATCTGCTGCTCGGCAAAGGAGAGGATCTGACCGGCGGCCGGCAGCGTGATTCCGTGACTTCGGATGCACTGGAAGCGCTGATCGGCGCGATTTATCTGGACGGCGGCCAGGCGGCAGCCAGAGGGTTTATTATGCGTCTGGTGCTCGATGATATCAATCACAAGCAGCTGTTTTTTGACAGTAAGACCAGTCTGCAGGAGATGGTTCAGAAGGATGCACCGGAGATGGAGATCTCTTATCGTCTGGTATCTGAGACCGGTCCGGATCATGCGAAGCAGTTCACGACGGAAGTCTGGATCGGGCAGAAAAAAGCAGGGACAGGAACGGGAACATCCAAGAAGGCATCGGAGCAGCAGGCGGCTTACCATGCGATCTGTGATCTGCAGGGCGAACATGCTGAATGACCGGTGGCTGCAGGAAGAAAATCATATTCGAACAGGATAATCTATGTATCTGAAAAACATTGAGATGCAGGGCTTTAAGTCCTTTGCAAATAAAATCAATCTGGAATTCCACGACGGAATTACCGGTATTGTCGGTCCGAACGGCAGCGGGAAGAGCAATGTCGCCGATGCAGTCCGGTGGGTGCTCGGCGAACAGAGTGCAAAGCAGCTGCGCGGCGGCAATATGCAGGACGTCATTTTTTCCGGAACAGAATCGCGTAAACCGCTGGGATTCGCCAGTGTTGCGATTACATTTGATAATTCCGACCGCGCGCTGAACTGTGATGTGCCGGAGGTCACTGTTTCCAGAAGACTTTACCGGTCCGGCGAGAGTGAGTACAAGCTGAACGGGAAAACCTGCAGGCTGCGGGACATCAATGAGATGTTTTTTGACACCGGTATCGGAAAAGAAGGGTATTCCATAATCGGACAGGGTCAGATTGATAAAATACTGAGCGGTAAACCGGATGACCGGCGTGAACTCTTCGATGAGGCCGCCGGTATTGTCAAATTTAAAAGAAGAAAAGCGGCATCGGTCAAAAAGCTGGAGTCTGAGGAACAGAATCTGGTACGTGTGACAGATCTGCTCACAGAGCTCACCCGGCAGAAAGGGCCGCTCGAGAAGCAGGCGACAACAGCAGAGGAATATCTGCGGCTGCGGGATGAGATGCGTGGTGTCGATATCACATTGTTCTGCCGGGATTCTCTGCGCATTGAGAATCAGATAACGGAGGCGGAACAGAATCTTACGATTGCAGACGCACATCAGCAGCGCATTACGGAAGAATTTGAGCGGACGCGCCAGGAATATGACAGGATCGAGGCCGAACTGGAAGCCCTTGATCTGGCGATGCAGGAGGTGCGTGATCAGAATGCAGGCCGGCAGCTGGAAAAGCAGCAGGTTGAAAACGAGATCACACTGCTGCAGGAGCAGATCCGCGCATCCTGGAAAAACCACGCGCTGTATCAGGAGCGTATGGACGCGATTGATGCGGATGTCGGGAGAAGACAGGAAAACAGCCTCACATATGAAGAAGAGAAGGCGCATCTGGAACAGGAGCGGGAATCTCTGCGCGAAAGGCGTGATGCAGGGGCGTCCGAACTGGAAGTACTCAGAGATGAGATTGCACATACCAGCAGAGGATCCGAAGAAAACCGCAGTGAGACCATCGCGCTTCTGAATAAGCGGACATCCATCCGTGAGCGCATGCAGCGTTATGATACCATGCTGGAACAGATAGAGATCCGAAAGGCGGAAATCAATTCTGAACAGCTGCGCCAGAAAACAGAGGCGGCGCATCAGAAGGAGGTTCTGGAAACGCTGCAGAAAGAGCGGCAGGCTCTTGATGATGCTGTACAGCAGCACGAATCAGACCTGAAGGATGCAGAAGATTCACTGGTGCAGATGAATCAGGCGCTCGACGAGATGAACCGGCAGATGGAGATCGGTCAGAGTGCCTGGCACAGGGAAAATTCCCGCCTGGAATCGCTCCGCAATATCGCAGAACGCTATGAGGGGTACGGCGGCAGCATCAAGCGTGTCATGAGCCAGAAAGAGGACAACCCCGGCATACACGGTGTTGTCGCAGAACTGATCAATACCGAACAGGCATATGAGACTGCCATTGAGACGGCGCTTGGCGGAAGTCTGCAGAACATTGTCACAGACAACGAGAATACTGCAAAATATCTGATTGAATATCTGAAAAAGGGACATTACGGCAGAGCGACATTTCTGCCGCTGACAGCTGTCCGCAAGGGCAGAGTTTTTGACAATGAGAATGTACTGGTTGAGAAAGGCGTCATCGGCCTCGCCAGCAGTCTGGTAGAGTGTGACCGGATTTACAATGGAATTGTGGAATCGCTGCTCGGCAGGACGGTTGTGGTAGATCAGATTGATCATGCCATCGCGATCGGAAGAAAATATCATCACACGATCCGCATGGTCACGCTGGAGGGGGAACTGCTTAATCCGGGCGGTTCGATGACCGGCGGTGCGTTCCGGAGCAGCAGCAATCTCCTGGGCCGCGCCCGTGAGATTCAGGAACTGGAGAAGAGTGTCCGCATGCTGAAGCAGGATATGCAGCGCATGCAGGAGGAAATCACAGAACAGCGCAAAAAACGTCAGGATGTACGAGAAGCGCAGCAGATGCTCTCGGAAGAACTGCAGCGCCTGTACCTGAAACAGAATACCGCAGGCATCAATCTGGAAGCGGCAAGGACCCAGGCAGAACAGTTTGCGGAACAGTCTGTCCGTCTGCGGACCGAGCGCGCAGAGATTGAGCGCCAGATTGCGGAGATTACAGAAAGCAGAAAGGCAGTACAGGAAGAACTCAGTACATCGGAGACAGAAGAGAGCCGCCTGACTGCCGCAGTTACAGAAGCCGCGGCCTCACTGGAGGATCTGCGCAGGAAAGAGGAGACGCTCCGGACTGCGCACGGTAAGATTATGCTGGAATATTCCAGTATGAATCAGCGTGTCACATTCCTGGAAGAGAAGATTACAGCATCCCGGGATGAGATTGCACGTCTTGCGGAAGAGAAAGCATCCCTGCAGGAAAACATGGCAGTGGAACATGCAGAGAGTGTTGAAAAAGAAGCAAGAATTGAGACACTCCGGCAGCAGGTCGGCACATTGGCAGAGGCCATTAAAGCCGCAGCTGATGAAGTTGAGACACTGCAGCAGAAGAAGAATGAAATGAACCGCTCGCATAAGACGTTTTTTGAGCAGCGTGATGCGCTGACAGAAGAACGCAGTGAGATCGAGCGGGAGCAGTTCCGTCTTCACAACCGGATTGAGCGGCTCAATGAACAGCGGGATCAGCTGGTATCGTATCTCTGGGAGGAGTATCAGATTTCGCCGGATCAGGCTGTCCTGCAGCCGGGACTGGAAGAGACCTCCGGCACGGAGCTCAAGCGCCGGTCGGGTGAGCTGAAGAAAGCGATCCGGGATCTCGGCAGCATTAACATCAATGCAATCGAAGAATATAAGGAACTGAAGGAGCGGCATGATTTTCTCTCAGAACAGCATGCCGATCTGATCAAGGCAGCGGATGCCCTGCGGGATATTATTAAGAAACTGGATGAGGGCATGCGCCGTCAGTTCCGCGAGACATTTGACCTGATCAAAGTTGAGTACAACAAAGTATTTCAGGAACTGTTCGGCGGTGGAAAGGGAACTCTCGAGCTGGTTGAGGACGAGGATATCCTGGATGCCGGAATTTTGATCAATGCACAGCCCCCGGGCAAGAAGCTGCAGAACATGATGCAGCTCTCCGGCGGTGAGAAGGCACTGAGTGCGATCGCGCTGCTGTTTGCAATTCAGAATCTGAAACCGTCACCGTTTTGTCTGCTGGATGAGATCGAGGCGGCACTGGATGATTCCAACGTCGGCCGCTATGCAGAATACCTGCACAAATTGACAGAGCACATTCAGTTTATTATCATTACACACAGAAGAGGAACCATGGCAGCCGCAGACAGACTCTACGGTATCACCATGCAGGAAAAGGGTGTTTCGACACTCGTTTCGGTCAGCCTGATTGAAAAGGATCTAGACGCATAAGGAGAAAAACGTGGCAGAGAAAAAAGGCGGTTTCTTCAGACGGATGATGAAGGGACTCTGGAAAAATGAGATCGACGAGGACTTTTATGAGGATCTGGAAGAAATCATGATTATGGGCGACATGGGTGTCGCGACGACGGAAGCAGTGCTCGACGATCTCCGCGGCAAAGTCGCAAGGCATAATATTAAATATGCGGAGGACTGCCGTTTCTATCTGATTGAGACCATGAAAGACCAGCTCCGTCTGCAGGAGGAAGAGTACGATTTTACCGATAAAAAATCGGTCGTGCTGGTTGTCGGCGTTAACGGCGTCGGCAAGACAACAAGTGTCGGAAAGCTTGCCGCTTATCTGAAAAAATACGGCAAAAAAGTGGTTCTTGCGGCGGCTGATACTTTCCGTGCCGCAGCGACAGAACAGCTGCAGATGTGGGCGGAACGCGCCGGCGTTGATATCATTGCGGCGCAGGAAGGTGCAGATCCCGGATCGGTTCTGTTTGACGCCATTGCCGCAACAAAATCAAGGAACGCGGATCTGCTGCTTGTAGATACCGCAGGGCGGCTGCACAACAAGAAAAACCTGATGAACGAACTTGGCAAACTGTACCGGATTATTGAGCGCGAATATCCCGAGGCGCATAAGGAGACGCTCGTTGTACTCGATGCGACGACAGGACAGAATGCACTTGCGCAGGCGCGGGAATTCAACGAGGTTGCCAACCTGACGGGAATTATCCTGACGAAACTTGACAGCTCGGCCAAAGGCGGCGTCGCCATTGCCGTACAGTCAGAGCTCGGCATCCCGATCAAATACGTCGGGACAGGTGAGAAGCTTGAGGATTTCAGGCGTTTTGACCCGGATGCATATATTGATGAGCTGTTTGCCAAAGAAGATAAGGAAGACTGATCACAGTGGAACGGTTTCCTTTCCCGGGCGTATGAAGCGTCAGGAGCGAGACTGAAGTCGATTCGTATAAGTACAGAAACAGGAATACAGAAGTGGAGGTTCCGATATGCTGACGTTGGATAAATTTGAAGAGGCGACAGAGGTTGTGCGCCGTGTGACAGCGGACACAAAACTGGTATACAGCGAGTATTTCAGTTCGCTGACCGGCAACAAGATTTATCTGAAACCGGAAAACATGCAGGTGACGGGTGCTTATAAGATCCGCGGCGCATACTATAAAATCAGCACGATGTCAGAGGAGGACCGCGCGCGTGGTCTCATCACGGCATCTGCCGGCAATCATGCACAGGGTGTTGCGTATGCGGCAAAAGCTTATGGTGTCCCGGCAACGATTGTGATGCCGACGACGACGCCTCTGATCAAGGTGGAGCGGACGCGTGCATACGGGGCCAACGTGATTCTGCACGGGGACGTGTATGATGATGCGTGTGACGAGGCACTTCGTCTCGCAGAGGAAGAAGGATTTACCTTTATTCATCCGTTTGATGATCTGACGGTTGCTACCGGACAGGGAACCATTGCAATGGAAATTGTCAAGGAACTTCCGCTGGTGGATTATATTCTTGTTCCAGTGGGCGGCGGTGG
The DNA here is from genome assembly GCA_017433615.1 of Eubacterium sp. Taxonomy (GTDB): domain Bacteria; phylum Bacillota; class Clostridia; order Lachnospirales; family Lachnospiraceae; genus CADBRN01. Next base: position 2,924 of record JAFRGW010000113.1, on the reverse strand, counting down.
TCTTGCGACCGGTATTTCCACACTGACCAAACTGCTCAATCCGAAGATCCAGGTGATCGGTGTTGAGCCGGCGGGTGCAAACTGTCTGCAGGCATCGCTCGAAAGAGGCGAAGTTGTTACGCTGCCGAATGTCAGCACCATTGCAGACGGTACTGCCGTGAAGCGGCCGGGAGATAAAATATTCCCGTATCTGCAGGAAAATCTGGATGCAATCATTACCGTCGACGATGACGAACTGGTTGTGGCCTTTCTCGATATGGTAGAAAACCATAAAATGATCGTAGAGAACTCCGGACTTCTGACAGTAGCCGCGCTGAAACATCTGGATGTCCGCGGCAAAAAAGTCGTCAGTGTCTTAAGCGGCGGCAACATGGATGTCATCACGATGTCACAGGTTGTTCAGAACGGTCTGATCGCCCGCGACAGAATCTTTACGCTCTCCGTCCTGCTTCCGGACCGTCCCGGCGAGCTGGTACGTGTCTCAACCGTCATTGCAGAATCGCAGGGCAATGTTGTCAAACTGGAGCACAACCAGTTCTACAGCACAAACCGCAATGCGGCCGTTGAACTGCGGATCACGATGGAGGCCTTCGGCACTGAGCACAAGATGGAAATCATTAACAAGCTTGAGGAGGCCGGATTCCGGCCGAAGCAGATACAGGCGCAGCTGTGATAAAAGATCTATAAAAACATGAAGGCATCCCAAAACAGTCAAAAAACAAATTATCAGAGACTGCTGGACAGGAAATTAGAGGCGTTGCGAGGCGGAGAGCGGGTTCCGACGCTGTTGCTGCATGCCTGCTGTGCGCCATGCAGCAGTTACGTGCTGGAGTATCTGTCGGAGTATTTCGCGATCACCGTGCTTTTCTACAATCCGAATATTGAGCCGGAGGAGGAGTACCGGGCGCGGGCGGAGGAACTCAGGAGACTGATCCGGGAGATGCCGCTTCGCAATGAAGTGACTTATGTGGAAGGGGCTTATGAACCGGAGAAATTCCACGCGGCAGCGGCCGGGTATGAGGATGCACCGGAGGGAGGCGCCAGATGTGCGCGCTGTTTCCGTCTGCGTCTGCAGGAAGCGGCAGAATATGCCGATCGTCTCGGACTTGACTACTTTACGACGACTCTAACGATCAGCCCGCTGAAAAATGCACAGCTTCTGAACCGGATTGGCGAACAGACCGCAGAAAGTCACAGCGCCGCGTTTCTGCCGTCAGATTTCAAAAAACGCGGCGGCTACCAGCGGTCGATTGAACTTTCCAGAGAATACGATCTATACCGGCAGAACTTCTGCGGGTGTATCTACTCTAAGTCAGCAATGAAGAGGCAAAGCCTGTGAAGCTTATGTACCGCTGCGAGCTGAGAGTAGCGAGAGCGTGCCTGAGATGAACGGCTGCATCTGAATAAATATAAAAAGCAGGAAGGAAGTACCACATGGCACAGTTATGGGGCGGAAGATTTACGCATGAAACTGACAAACTTGTCTATGCATTCAATGCGTCCATCGGATTTGATCAGCGTTTTTACCGGCAGGATATCCGGGGCAGCATCGCGCATGTAAAGATGCTGGCGAAGCAGCAGATTCTGACCGGAGAAGAGCGGGATCAGATTATCGCAGGACTTGAGGGAATCCTCGCTGATGTTGAGGCAGGAACGCTGCAGATTACAGAGGAGTATGAAGATATTCACAGCTTTGTCGAGGCAAATCTGATAGAACGGATCGGAGATGCCGGCAAGAAGCTTCACACGGGGCGCAGCCGCAATGACCAGGTTGCCCTTGACATGCGCCTGTATGTCAGAGATGAGATCGATGCAGTTACAGAAGAACTGAAGGGTCTTCTGCGGACGTTGCTGGAGCAGATGGAGGCACATGTCCATACATATATGCCGGGCTTTACGCATCTGCAGAAGGCACAGCCGGTATCCTTGGCACATCATCTTGGTGCATATTTTGAGATGTTCCGCCGCGATGTGGAGCGGCTGGCAGACGTACGTGCGCGGATGAATCAGTGCCCGCTCGGTGCAGGTGCACTGGCAGGTACAACTTATCCGCTGGACCGCAGCTATACCGCAGAGCTGCTCGGATTTGACAGGCCGACGCGGAACAGCATGGACAGTGTCTCTGACCGGGATTATCTGATTGAACTGCTTTCTGCACTTTCCACCATTATGATGCATCTTTCCCGCTTCTCGGAGGAGATCATTGTGTGGAACACCAATGAATACCGGTTTGTTGAGATCGACGATGCATATAGCACAGGCAGTTCCATTATGCCGCAGAAGAAGAATCCGGATATCGCCGAGCTGGTGCGCGGCAAGACGGGACGTGTCTATGGCGCACTGATGCAGATGCTGACGACCATGAAAGGTCTTCCGCTTGCTTACAATAAGGATATGCAGGAGGATAAGGAACTGACGTTTGATGCGATCGATACGACCAAAGGCTGTATTGCACTCTTCAACGGAATGCTGCGCACGATCCAGTTCCGTGAAGCAGTCATGGAACAATCCGCGAAGAACGGATTCACGAATGCAACCGATGTTGCGGATTATCTGGTTGTCAAAGGCGTGCCGTTCCGCGATGCGCACGGCATCGTCGGCCGCATGGTTCTTGCATGCATCGACAGAGGATGTGCACTGGATGATCTGTCTGTCGACGAATTCAGATCCTTCTCTGACGTGATTGAAGAAGATATCTACGAAGCAATCAGCATGAAGAACTGCGTTGAGAAGCGCAACACGACAGGAGCTCCGGGGGCGCAGGCCATGGCGGAAGAGATCGCTGCCTGCAGGGCGTTTCTTGCATAAAAAAAAGAAGCCGGCAGAATCAAAAAACATAAAGTATCAAAAGAAAAGCAACGCTTTGGCCAAAAGCGTTGCTTCAGACTGTAGACAAAGTCCAGAGCAAAAGCTCTGGATTTTGT
>JAFRGW010000112.1 GCA_017433615.1 Eubacterium sp. | reverse complement strand
GAGGTGCAGGATGGGAGCTGTTCTGCTTTTCAATATCAGCGATCTGAGAAAAAAAGCCATAATCCGTCTCCTGGCATATCGCTACGGCATTCGCCTGCTTGAGGTAGACCCGGAGCAGCAGAATCAGACCATTGACCGGCTTCTGAAAGACCCGGATGGGAAAGCATTGCCTTGTCCGGACCCGTTTCAGGACGAAATGATGGTAATGCATGATCTTTCCGGGGAAGCGTTCCATGCGCTTCTTGACACGCTGAGACGGGAAGGGAAGAGCGTGAAGCTGAAAGCGGTCGTGACGGATCATAACAGAAAATGGACAGCGCTTCATCTGCACCGGGAGCTCCTGGCGGAGGCGATGACCGTGTCGAAGAGAAGGAAATGATCCGGAACAGCTTTCAGACTGTGAAAATCAGCCGCTGGTCTTCGAAAAAGCTTTTGAAAACCCGTATGAAAAAGAATCCTGTGATTCCCGGGATGCCGGCTCTGCAGGGGCCGGATTGCCGAGAGTTTCCAATAGTTCAGACGCTTTCAGAAAGAAATCGGTTTCCGAGATGCTGCTGATAAAGATCGATACGGCGGCATTAGCGATGTCGGATTCATTTTTCAGGACAGTCCTATGATCGACATCGATTGCGAGACCGGCCTCGCGTCTGGTTTTTTGGATATTGACCTCAAAATCGTTTTCTTCCGTATCGTATCGCAGCTGTACCAGCCTGCCGTCCTGAGATGTCGAGCTTTTTGCCGTCATAACTGCATCCTCAGCAGAGAGACGAATATCGAAATCCACAGCGTCATCGGAACGCCTGTATGTGACATAGCTGATGCTGATGACATCAGGCGTGAGAACAGTAAGCTTTCCTGTTATGCCCTCGCCGTTTTTCTGAAGGGTATTCAGGGCAAACGCGGAAACAGTATCTCCGTAGGAAAAGACGCCATCCTCTCGCAGGCTGTCTGCATCACCGTATGACTCATACCCATAAACCGTCCCATCCGGAAGGCCGAGCTTTACAGCATAGACCCGATCCGATCCGGCTGCGATTTCAAATGCCGTGCCGTACAGGGATTCCGCATAGGAATTGACGTTTTCGATGGCTTCGTCAAGCAGTTTCTGCAGGGCGGGCCGGAGATCCTCCAGATGCTTTACCCCAAACTGCAGAAGCAGCTCCTGCTGAGACATGTTCTGAGCACTGATCTCTGCCGCCCTGACGAGGACATCCATAAGCAGATCATCGTTCCTGGCGGTCGACAGCAGTTCTCTGAGCATCATGCGCCAGTCGCTGATCTCCGGCATGCAGGTGAACGTGAGAGCCAGCTGGTTTTCGCCCAGCCCTTCAAGCTCATAGTACGCAAGATCCTCTGCCGAGTTGTGAACACTGGCAACGCTGAGAATGATATCCAGATACTTTTGAGCGAGCGCTGTCATGTCTTCCTCGGAGAAACCTTGATACAGCATGTCGGCAGCGCTTTCACCGTTCAATCCTGCATTTTTCATATAGGGACCGGCGATTTCCAGAAAGTCCTCATGGCTGATATAGTAACAGCCGTTCATGAGGTCGGGGAGACTGATGTAGATACCGTCGGTATCAGAAGCAAAGACCACATGCAATGGCTCAGAGCCGTTGATGACAGCGGAAAGACCGTATTTTTTCAGCCCTTCATCCCCGGTATCTACAGAGTAAGTCAGGGAAGAGTTGGAAAGCCACGAATCGGCATCATCGCCGAAAGCGTTCCCCGTGATGAGATAGTCTGCTTTTTCCGGGGCGTCGGCCTTCTGCACGGCAGCGCTTTGCTTCTCCTCTGCGATTTCAGTGCCTTGATCAGGCGTCAAAAGCTCGAACAGATATCGGGCACCCAGCGCTTCGCCTTCCACTTCACCGCAGCGGCGGCAAGTCTTCGGCTTCATGAAAGTGGCATCTTCCCAGTCATGACCGAGGGCGTCGATGACTTCCTGCTCCTTCAGAACCTCTCCGCAGACAGAGCAGTGACTGCCTTCGGTGAGGCCGGTTTCAGTACAGGTAGGTGATACTGCTTCATCTGCCGCTTCGGTATGGCCCAGGGCATCTGCGGTTTCCTGGGCTTTCAGAACCTCTCCGCAGACAGAGCAGTGGATGCCCTCTGTGAGGCCGGTTTCAGTACAGGTTGGTGGAACTGCTTCATCTGTCACTTCGGTGTGGCCCATGGCATCTATGGTTTCCTGGGCTTTCAGAACCTCTCCGCAGACGGAGCAGTGACTGCCCTCCGTGAGGCCGGTTTCAGTACAGGTTGGCGGAACTGCTTCATCTGTCACTTCGGTATGGCCCAGAGGGGATCCTTCTGTTTTCCCGCATTTTGAGCAGACTGCAGGCTCGGTACATGTAGCGGGCTGCATATCATGTTTCAGACAGCATCCGGACAACATCCCCGCCATAAGCAGAATGAATACAACAAAAACCGTTTT
>JAFRGW010000111.1 GCA_017433615.1 Eubacterium sp. | reverse complement strand
TGAATTCATACGAATATTTATTGTTCGGCTTTCCTGCCATAGTAAAAGCACCTCCTGTACCTTGATTGTACATGAGGTGCTCTCAAGGGTCTTTTTATTACTGTCCATTTTCAATGGGGCAGATCACATAGCCAGGTTTTTTCAGAAATATGTATTCGTTACAGTATTATGCAAGTCCGGATTCAGTCTTCGGCGGCAGTTCGATGACACTGTGGTAGAGGAAGTGCACCTTGCCGCTGGTCTGTTCAAGATGCCAGTGACCGCACCAGAAGGCAGTATAGCTGTCTTCGATCATATCCAGTACTTTCTGCAGCAGGACTTCCATGGACCAGTCAGGTTCACATCCCGGCGGCACCTTGGTGAACGGCCGGAATCGGTACGGGCAGGTGTGGGCAAGGATGATGTCTTCCTGCAGCTGGTGGTCACGGACGGACTGCAGCACGGCTTTCTGTTCACGGCGGTTCAGCTGCTCGTCCCGGAACCACGGCAGGCCGCGGGCAGCCCGGATGCGGCGGTCGATGGAATGTGCCCCGCCGATCACCAGGAACTCCCGGTTGTTGATGCGGTAATGTTCGCCGTCCTTCGCGAAGATGAAGCGCGGATACTCCGGTTCCATATAGGCTATGCCGGAGCACCAAATAAACGGACGGTACCGCCAGCGGATGCCCGGGGATGTGGGCCGGCGCTCATGATTGCCGTGGATACAGAAAAACGTGCAGGGCACAGTGTTCAGCAGCCGGCGGGCGGCCAGGTCGTGCTCTCCGTTGTCAATATTCAGTCCGGCATCACCCAGGATGATAACCAGGTCATCCGCAGTGACACGCATATCAGTCAGGGTCCGGCAGAGTTCCCGGAAATCCCCATGCGTGTCACCGGTCAGGTAAATGTGAGAATAGATGGGCATAACTTTATTATAAACGGTTCATACAAGGAAAATAATCAGCATTGCAGATCTGCCTGACGAGGGCCGGAATTCATCGGGAAAAAATTTTGTATGATATGATTATTTTAATAAAGTAGGACGAACGATGCAGAACAGGATGAAAACGCACCAGCTGACAGAGGAACAGACACTGCAGCTGCTGGAACGTACAGAAACCGGAGCGCTTGCGACAGTGGATGTTGAAGGCAGGCCCTACGCAGTACCGGTGCATTTGTATGGCTGGATGGAAAGATCTATGTTCACGGCCTGCCGGTTGGTGAAAAGGTTTCAAATCTGAAGGCAAACCCGGCCGTCTGTCTGACTGCCTGGGATATGCAGGGATATCTGATGGATCCGGAAGGAAAGCCCTGTGACACCAATACAAAGTATCAAAGCGCGGTCATCAAGGGAACAGCCCGGATGGTGGAGGATACCTCAGAGAAACTGGCAGCCCTGCATGCTGTGGTCGCAAAATACACACCAGGCCTGGCTGACAAAGAGCTGCCGCCAGCCATGGTAAACGGTACAGGGGTTATTGAAATCACAGTTGATGAAATGACCGGCAAGTACTACGAACAATAAATAATAATCTTTACTGAACGTAATGCCGGAAGACCCGCAGATATCTCACTGCGGGTTTTGTCATTGATACAGAACATGGGCCGCATGTTTCAGTGTTTCTTGATAGTCTGGCAAAGATTTGCCGGCTGTACGGCAAGCTGCTCAACTCGGCAATTATAAAAAACTGCAGATTTCTGCAGTTTAATAGTCGCTCCTGTTCATCAGGCCGCGGCTTATTTGTACTCTTCCGGCAGAACAGCTTCCGTAATCTTCCAGAATCCGGATTCATTGCTGAAAGTTACATTGACAGATGCATCCGGGACGGGATCACCGAGAATGGTAAACTGTACAGCCGCAGACAGATCACCGGTTTTTTCCCAGGCTGACGGATCTATACCGTAATATCCGTATCCCCGGCCGCCCCGGACAGCGTACACCTTGCCGTCTTTTTCAATGAAATCATTGTCGATCATCTTTTCATCATAGACACCTGCTTCGAGATACTGGGCAATGTACTCCTTGATTTCCGCGATGGACGCATAGTTCTTCACTTCGTAGTAACCGGCCAGCTCGTCAGTGAATGACGGAGTTGTAAAGTCCACATCCGCACCGTACGTTTCATCCATGGCAGAAGCATACACACAAAGCAGTTCCGTCAGCTTCTCGTCTGTCAGTTCATCTGCAGGTTCTGCTTCCTTTTCACCGGCACATCCTCCCAGCAGCATGACAGCGGAAAGCATGCATATCATCAGTTTTTTCACAGTAAATCCCCTTTCATTGCATTGATATATAACAAATATAGCATATCCCGGAACAGCGTTATCGAATTATCGTAATACCGAATATGCTCCTTAAGTTCTGCGGGGACTGTTAAACAGTTGATAATGAGATCACTGTATCCTTACACTGCGGAAAGCAGGAAAAGAAGCATGGCTGCGAATATTACAAACAGGTAACGTATGGCAATAAAGGGCAGAAGCAAAAGCCAGATCACGGACTGTATTATTTTCATCTGCGGAATTCCTTTCATACATGCGGGAATGAACAGCATGGGGCGAGAATGTTTTATGCCTGCGGGCTTCCCGTTCTCATCGGCACGTTAACTATAGAATGTCCTGACAGCAGAAAAATGTACAACTGAAAAAACCGGCAATTACAGATGTTCAGCCATGTGTATTTACCGATTTTATAAATATATTTCTTTACAGCCGGATGTTGACCCAGCTGCCCTTGTTGACCCGCACGATCAGCATGCCGGCCCGTACAAACGCGTCAATGACAAATGAGAGCCATGGCCCGGTAAACCCGAAGTTCATGTTCGGGAACATGGCGTTGAGCGGAGATCAGAAGAACCAGGTGGCCAGCGGCCGGAGGATCAGCACACTGATCAGGGATACGACGGC
>JAFRGW010000110.1 GCA_017433615.1 Eubacterium sp. | reverse complement strand
CGGTAACTTTTTTACCTTTTTTATAATAATATTTTTTTCCGTTTTTCTTGACCCAGCCGTTCTTCTTGACCTGTTTCTTCTGTGCCGCCGCAGAAACATCTGTCCCGGTTCCGTTTTTTGTTACGCCCGTATCAAAGACAGAATCTGTACTGCTGCTGTCATCTGTTTTTTCCGTATTCAGTACAAATACATCTGCTGCATTGTTCCCATTCGTATCCTGAACCGTTTCAGCCCCGGACACGACAGCCGCCTGAGCCGGAAAAATAAGCAAAAACATAATTGCCAGAATCAGGGATATCACCTTTTTCATAACTGCTCTTCCCTTTCTTTGCAAACAGTGTCTCTGTTCATCAGCTTTTTAAGATCCGGACTGTTTATAACAGAATAATATTGTGTTCCCGGCAGACATCGCGCATTTCCTGCGGCCAGATGCTGGCCTGGACTTCACCGACATGAACTCTTCCGAGCAGAAGCATACACAGACGGGACTGCCCGATACCGCCTCCGATTGTATACGGAAGTTCTCCGTTCAGCAGCATCTTATGATACGGCAGTTCCTTACGTTCCTCGCATCCGGCCTTGACCAGCTGTTCAGCCAGCGATTTCTCGTCGACACGGATACCCATACTGGAGATCTCAAGTGCACACTGCAGCGGCTCATACCAGAAAAGAATATCGCCGTTGAGCTGCCAGTCATCGTAGTCCGGTGCGCGGCCGTCGTGCGGTTTTCCGTCCGAAAGCTTCTCTCCGATCCTTGTGAGGAAGATACAGCCATATTTCTTAGCGGCAATGTTCTCGCGCTCTTTTGCCGTGGTTCCCGGATACTTCTCAAGCAGTTTTTCGGAATCCACAAAATGGATTTCCTCCGGCAGACGGTAAACCGCCTTCGGATATTTGTACCAGACCTCATGCTCCATATGCTTAATCACACGGAAGATCATCTCGACTGTCGCCTTCAGCGTCTCATAGGTCCGTTCTTCTTTTCTGATAACGCGTTCCCAGTCCCACTGGTCCACATAGCAGGAATGCAGATTGTCCAGTTCCTCATCCCGGCGGATCGCATTCATATTGGTATACAATCCCTCTCCGGGCTGAAATCCGTACTCCTTCAAAGCCATACGTTTCCACTTTGCAAGGGACTGAACCACTTCGATGGTTTCTTCCGGCTGCCAGGGCACATCAAAGCTGACAGGCCGCTCAACACCATTCAGATTATCATTTAATCCGGAGCTTTTCGGTACAAAAAGCGGTGCAGAGATTCTGGAAAGATTCATCTGCCGTCCGAATTCTTTCTGAAATGTATCACGGATGTATTTGATTGCCTCCTGCGTCTCTCTGACGGTCAGACGCGGGTTGTATTTTTCCGGTAAAACCAAACTCATAACGATTCTCCTGTTCACTCCTGTTGTACTTACTGCATAAAGCGGTCAGATCGTGCCCTGCGTAAAAATGCCGCAGCAGGCAGCAGTTCCCTTGTTCCGGGCATCATATCGCTCTGACATATCAATGCACATTATACGGCATTTCTGACTGTATTGCTACTACCAATGTGATATGCCATAATATCAGCGCGCCCAGCCGAAGGCCTGCCGGACTGCACGTTCCCAGCCTTCTGTTTTGCTGCGCCGCTCTGCTTCCTCCATCTCCGGCATAAATGTGCGGTCGACCGCCCAGTTTTTCCGGATTTCATCTATACTTTCCCAGTATCCTGCTGCCAGTCCTGCCAGATATGCCGCACCCATGGCCGTTGATTCCACACAGACCGGCCGCTGCACAGGCGCGGACGTAATATCTGCCTGACACTGCATCAGAAAATTATTCCGGCTGGCACCGCCGTCAACACGCAGTGCGGTCAGAGTCGTCCCCGCATCTTTTTCCATGGCACGGATCACGTCATTCGTCTGGAATGCAATCGATTCCAGCGTAGCCCGGATGATATGGAACTTTCCGCAGCCGCGGGTCAGGCCGACAATTGTTCCGCGTGCATACTGATCCCAGTACGGCGCGCCAAGCCCGGTGAATGCCGGCACAACATAACAGCCGTTCGTATCCGGCACGCGGGAAGCCATCTCTTCCGACTCGGCCGCGGAATCAATCATCCGCATCTCATCGCGCAGCCACTGGATTGCTGCACCTGCCACATATACAGATCCCTCAAGCGCATAGCTGACAGTCCCGTTCAGCCCCCATGCGATGGTCGTCAACAGGCCGTTTTCGGAGAAAATCGGCCTGTTTCCCGTATTCATCAGCATAAAACATCCGGTACCGTACGTATTCTTGGCATCTCCCGGTTCAAAACAGGTCTGTCCGAACAGTGCCGCCTGCTGATCACCTGCCGCACCGCCTACCGGGATGCTGCCTCCAAACAGCGACGGATCAGTCATTCCGTAGATCTTGCTGGACGGCATTGCTTCGGGCAGCATGCACCGCGGAATCCGCAGCAGATCCAGAATTTCCTGGTCCCACTCCAGCGTATTGATATTGAACAGCATCGTGCGGGATGCATTGGAATAATCTGTTACATGTACCTGTCCGCCGGTCAGCTTCCAGATCAGCCATGTCTCTACCGTGCCAAAAAGCAGTTCCCCGTTTTCCGCGCGCTCCCGTGCGCCGGGCGTGTGATCCAGGATCCATGCAAGTTTCGTAGCCGAAAAATAAGCATCAATCACAAGTCCTGTCTTCTTATGAATCAGTTCTGTATACCCCTGCGCTTTCAGCCTGTCTGCCTCATCAGATGTTCTTCTGCACTGCCATACAATTGCGCGGCATACCGGCTCGCCGGTTTTGCGGTCCCAGACGATGGTTGTCTCACGCTGGTTGGTGATACCGATTGCTGCGATGTCATCCGCTGAAGCGCCGATGGTCTGCATTGCTTCTACTGCAACTCCCAGCTGCGTCGCCCAGATCTCATTTGCATCGTGCTCCACCCATCCGGGATGCGGAAAATACTGCGTAAATTCATGCTGCGCCATGCTGCAGATATTCCCTGCTTTATCAAACAGAATACAGCGGTTACTTGTCGTCCCCGCATCGAGCGCCATCACATACTTTGCCATTGTCCACCTCCTGTGTCCGCATTGATCGGACAGCTGTATTTCCAGTCCTTTTTATTTCTGTACCATTCAGCCGCATTTTCTTTTAATTATAATCCTGCTCTCCGTCAGAATCTTTCGGCAGCTGTTTTATATATTCTGCAGCATTTTCCGGTGTAATGATCTCATATGGTATTTCAATAATGGTGTCCTTCAGGTTACCGTTTTCCAGATAACCCAGAACCGTCTCAACAGCCCGGATACCGATCGCCTCAGGATCCTGTGCTGTCGTACCAAGCACCTGACTGTCTTCCTCTGTCAGGGCCGCTATTTCTTCTGTTCCGTCAAACCCGTACAGCCGTACACCTGTATTTCCGACTGCAAGAACTCTTTTCCATGCCGCGAGAGTAATCTCATCCTCAGTCGTAATCAGCAAATCGAGATCCGGATACATCTGAAGGAGTTTCACCACATCATCACCTGCATCAGCAGGCATTGTACAGAGTGTTCTGACAATCGTAATCCCCTGTTCCGTCAGACCGTCAGCAATTCCCTCCGCGCGGTCATCGTGTACGGAATCTCCCAGTGTTCCGCGGAGAATAACCGCTGTTCCGCCGTTCCCGATCTGCCCGGCGGCATAGACGGCACCTGCTCTTGCAGCTGCGTAGTTGTCCGTTCCGATATACGCTGCTCTTCCTGTAAATGCGGTGTCTGTGTCAATTGTAAATACCGGTATGCCGGCATCTCCGGCCCGCTTCAACGCTGCAAACAGCATCTCGTCGCTCACCGGAGAGATACAAATAGCATCCACTTTATCTTTGATCAGCTGGTCAACTTCCGCAATCTGTTCAGCCGCAACCGCATCCTCTGTTCCGGCCAGATAGATCAGTTCCGCACCGTTTTCAGTGCAGTACTGCTCTGCTGCTTCTTTCATGCGGATCCAGTAATCCCGGCTGTTTTCCTTCACTACAAATCCGATCTGGATCTTATCCGATTTCTCTGTCTGATCTTCTCCGGAAGCAGATATCTCTGACACTTCCTGTGAAAGATCCGCTGCCATCTCAGCGGAGGAATGATCTGATGACAGCTGATCTTCTGTTCTGCTGTCCTGTCTGCCGCATGCAGCAAGCGCAGATATAAGAAAGAACAGCACACAAATATGTATGACGCTGCTTCTCCACTGTTTTTTATAGCGCATTCAAATCACCATTTCCGTCTCTGTCTTTTCGCACACACTATGCCCCTGAACGCTTTTCCTGCACGTGACAAAAAGCATCCGCGGGCATTCGCCCGGCAATTTACAGTATATATGAATGTGTCCGTTTCTTCAACCAAAACGAAAAGCGCCCGGCCTTCCTCCAGACCGGGCACTTCCCCCATTTCATATGCATTCTGTAATTCTTAAATTCTATATTTCCTTATTCACAGAATAACTTACTTATAGAATTCCGGCATCTCATCATAAGTTACCGGCTGTACCTGCTGTGTATCACGTGCAAGCGATGCCGCTGAAGCAACAACCTGGCACGCATAGCCGTCCCATGCTGTCGGTCCGTCTACACGTCCCGCCTTACATGCATTGATCCACTCCTGAAATTCTACATTATAAGCCTCAATAAATCTGGTAGACCAGCTTCTGTCGATTTCTCTGCCGCGGACTGCATCTGCAACGACCTCAATATTGGCGGGCTGCGGAAGATTCAGAATTGCATCTTCACAGACCACTTCACACTGAACATCATAACAGTGCCCTGTCGTTACAAAGGATTCTACATCGATACGCACGCCGGACTCTGTTGTCAGAATCATAATCTGCGGATCGCGGAATCCATCAGCACGCCGGCAGGTTTTTCCATAGCGGACTTCAGCTGAGACGTAATTCTCGCCAAGCAGCCATCTGAGAACATCCATCTCATGCACCATGGAATTCTCAACTGCTGAAGAATTGTTCCAGTTTCCGTCAACTTCCGGATTGCGGTGACGGCAGTGCAGAAGAAGCGGTTCCCCGTATTTTCTGTTCGCAATTGCATCTTTCAGCTGACGGTAACCCGGATCATAGCGGCGCATAAATCCAACCTGGACCAGCTTCTTTCCGCCTTTGATCTCTTCCTCCATAATTCTTCTGCAGTCTGCTGCTGTCGGTGCAAGCGGCTTCTCACAGAAAACGTATTTTCCTGCACGGATCGCAGCTGTAACAAACTGCTCATGTGCCTGATCAAGTGTCGTGACAATAACTGCATCGATTTCCGGATCTGCAATCATTGTCTCTCCGTCTTCGAAAGCTTTGATTCCGTACTGTTCTGCAACTTTTTTGCAGAAATCCGCATTGATATCTGCACACGCTGTAACCCGTGCACCTGAAAGCTTGTTATTGATACGTTCGATGTGTGTTCTTCCGATCATTCCGGTTCCGACAAGTCCGATTCGCAATGTTTCCATGAGCAGCCTCCTTTTCTAAATGCTTTCTGATGATTTGAAACGTCCTCTTTGTTCCCTGCGGTTTTTCACCGCTCCCTTAAACTGTAATCAGTATAAGCCGGCCGTTCTTTACATACCATATAATTTCTGCAATTCCAGAATCCATCCATATCTGAATCTTCTCGTTTTACCTGTGTTTTCAACAATTATTTTCATTTTTTTAATTTGAGTCCGATTCCTATCCTGTAATTCCTGCAATTTAGTGTTTTCACATCGCAGTGGAAGTGCTATACTTTTAATAAATCAAGCCAGCCGAAGGAGTCTGTTTCATGAAATCCGTCACACATCGTTCTTCCCGCAGACAGCCGCGGTTTTACCAGGATGAAAAACCCGGTCTCCGTTATATCATCAAAGGGTCTACCAGCCTTTCTTTTGCACACAGCCGCAGAATGCACAGGCATCCGTTTCTTGAAATCCATTATGCCGTCCGCGGCAGGTGTATTCTCCATGTTGAGCAGGAGGAGATCATCACGCAGCCCGGACAGCTTGTCATTTTTAATGCAGATGACTTTCACGCTGAAAATCTGTACGAAGAAACACCAGGAGAATTCTATTCCATCGCGCTGAATGGTCTGCGATGTGCTGATCTTCCTGCACATCATCTGATTGCCCCGGGATTCTCTCATGCTGTTTTTCTTGAACAGTATGAAGCGCTATTTCATGCGCTCTCGGATTCTCTGTATCACGAGACGAGGAGTTCCGAAAATGCCGCTTCTCCTGTCGTCCACCAGATGACAGAACTGATGGCTCAGATTATCCTTTCTGTACTGGAATCATCCGACACACTGCTCCCCGCTCAGGCTGCCCCGGCCGAATATCTGAGCGAGCGCGTCCGGAGATATCTCTGTTATCACTTCGAGGAAGATATCACACTGGAAAAGCTGGCACGCCTTATGCATACCAGCTCTTCAACGATCTCACATGTATTTAAAAAATATTCCGGCATATCCCCCATGCAGTATCTGCAGCGGATCCGGATTGGCGAAGCCCAGACACTGCTCGGCAGTTCTGACCTTTCCATACAGGAAATTGCACTTCGGGTCGGATACAATTCCCCGGATAATATGTATCTGGTTTTTCGCAGGCACGTCGGCATGTCACCGGTTCAATACCGGAATGCGCAGAAAAATCTGCAGACAAAAAATGACCTCTGAAACACTGATTCCTGAGCGTTTCAGAGGTCAATCTGGATCGTACATTGGATTTTACCTCTTTTCCTTATAAATTATGAATGTGAGATTTACGATTTCTTCGGACCGTACCTCCTTCATGCTTTTCATCTTCCGGCTTTCTCGTCACCGTCCGATGAGTTGATGTATCATTTTGAGAAATGAATACGTTTTGTTTCGTCTGTTTTATTTGATAATCAAACTTTATCATACAATTACAGGATTGTCAAGTATTGTTTCGAATTTATTTCCTCTTTTTGATTTCTTTTTGTCTTAATTGTGTGTATTTCCCATATTTTTCAGACAATTAGTCTGAAGAAAGTGTCTTGAGGATGTATTCTTCCTGGCGCTGAATATGAAGGTGCATCACCTTCGCGGCTGCATCTGCATCGCGTTTTGCAAGGCTGTCACAGAGCTGTCTGTGCTCTTCCACGAGCAGTTCATGACTGTCCGCATCCTTCAGATACTCAACACGATAACGGTACATCTGGTCTTTGATATTGTTCAGCATCTGAACCAGCCGGTCATTGCAGGTTGTATCATAGATCACAGCATGAAACGCCTCATCCGCCTCTGCGAGGTCAATCAGCTGTTCTGCTTCTGCCCGTGCTGCACGCGCAAAGTGATCTGCTGCGGCGCGCAGCTTCTCTTCCTGTTTCTCCGTAATACGCTCACATGCCAGACGTACCGAGAGATCCTCCAGTCCCGCGCGCACTTCAAGTACATCTTTCAGATCCTTTTCTGTGATCTTTGCGACATGTGCACCTTTCCGCGGAATATTAATAACCAGGCCCTCAAGCTGCAGCATACGGATTGCCTCACGGATCGGTGTGCGGCTGACTCCGAGCCGGTCGGCCAGCTTAATCTCCATCAGACGCTCATCCGGCTTCAGATCACCACGAAGAATCCCCTTGCGAAGTGTATGGAACACAACGTCGCGCAGAGGCATATCCTGATACTCTGTCATCATTTTCCCAAGTTTATCTTCTATCATGATTTCCTTTCTCTGCCGATCTGAAATGGCCTGGTCAGATAAACACGATTAGCCATTTTGCCTGCACGCAGTGCCTCAGCAGCCTTTTCGGCCATTTTTCTGTCCTCGAAAATCCCGAAGACCGTTGGTCCGCTTCCACTCATTCTGGCACCTGCTGCGCCGTAACTGAGCATCAGTCTGCGAATCTCTTCAATTACCGGATAAGCAGGTACGGTTACCTGCTCCAATACATTCTCCATCCGGCTGACGATCCCGTCCAGTGACCCGTTATAAATCGCCTGCATCATACCGTCAACATCCGGATGCTTTACATTTTCAGCCACATCATAGTGTTCATAAACATACTTTGTAGAGACACTGACAGGCGGTTTTCCGATCAGAATATGACAAGGCGGTATTTCCGGAAGTGGTGTGAGAATCTCCCCGATTCCTTCTGCCAGTGCAGTTCCCCGCATAATGCAATACGGAACATCCGCGCCAAGCTGCAGACCATACTGCATCAGCTGATCCTCTGAAAGTCCCAGCGAAAACAGGCGGTTCATACCGACCAGAACCGCAGCGGCATTGGAACTGCCGCCGGCAAGACCTGCCGCCACGGGAATTCTCTTATTCAATTTTATCCCGACACCTTCTTGTATGTCAAATGCTTTCAGCAATATGTCGGCGGCACGTACTGCCAGGTTTCTCCCATCCACCGGCAGAAACGGAACATTGGACTCCATGTGGACGCCGGGCGTGTTTTTACGCTCCAGTTCAATTTCATCATAGAGACAGATTGTCTGCATGATCATACGGACATCGTGATATCCATCCGGCCGTTTACCCGTGACATCCAGCGCAAGATTGATTTTCGCCATTGACCTCAGCTGCATGGTTTCCTCCTTGAAAAGCATCGTTGACTTTTCTATAATATGATTACAGCGCCGGAACGGATCCCGGAATCATTCTGCAGTTTCCGGCGACTTAATGATGGAAAGGAATTGATTATGCTTCGTACAGTTTTTCTGCTTATTATAGCAATTTTATATCTGATACTGACACTGCCGGTTCTGCTGATCCTGGCACTGATCCGGAAGAAAAATCCCGAAAAATGCGGCCGTATCGCAAATGCAATGATCCGCTGGATCTTCCGTGTCCTCGGCGCCGGCGCCGGCACAAAAATCAATGTACGCGGTCTTGAAAACATCCCGGAAGATCAGGCAGTCCTTTATGTGGCAAACCACCGGAGTATCTTTGATATTATTCTCGTTCATCCCTATACAAAAGGGCGTACCGGATTTGTCGCAAAGGATTCTCTCGGTAAAGTTCCGCTCTTCAATATCTGGTGCAAATATATCGGCTGCCTCTTCTTTAACCGAGACAACATGCGGGAAGGCATTCAGATGATCCGCGACGGCGCGGACCTGCTTGCAGCGGGAAATTCTGTATTTATATTCCCCGAAGGAACCCGCGGCAAGGAAGAAGAAGATCTCCCGCTGCTCCCCTTCCATGAAGGAAGTTTCCGGATTGCGACCAAAAACAACAGTCTGATTGTTCCGGTTGCAATCAATAATACTGCTGCGATCTTCGAAAAACAGATGCCTGCCGTCAAGAGCCGCAGGGTTGTCATCGAATTCTGCCAGCCGGTCGACCCGGCTTCCCTTTCCAGAGCGGACAAGAAACGCCTGGGTGTAATCTGCAGTGAACAAATTGCGGCCGCTATTTCGGCCAATCAGGCTTATCTATAAAGATACAGTCGTTATCCCTGTGACTTTCCCAGTCATATAACAAAAATCCCGGAAACCACAAGGTTTCCGGGATTTTCTACGTGCGCTAGAGGATTCGAACCCCCGACCTTTTGGTCCGTAGCCAAACGCTCTATCCAGCTGAGCTAAGCGCACATCACTGATCGAATCAGCAAAACATATATTACTCCATTTCGGATTCCTTGTCAAGCACTGCTTTCAAAAAATCTTTTTCTTCTGCAGCAGTTTCTTCTGTTTCAGAAATCTCCGCTGTTTCTGCGGCAGCCGGCTGCACTTTTCCGTCATTGGTATCTGAAATGCCAAGTGCAAGTCTGTAAAAAACAGGATCCTCCAGCGCATCCATCCAGCCTGCGTATGCACACAGATGATCGAACACGGCATCCTCCGAAAAACGCATCCCGTCTGTATGATACTCATTCGAAACCAGAAAACATTTCTTATTCGGAAGAATATCCGGATCCCCGGCGATCCGCTGCACCTTTCTGGTCGCCATCAGATTCGGCTCCGTCACCAGAACGATCTCGTCTGCCTGGTTCATCAGTGAAGTTCCGGCTTCATCCACCCGGGAGCCGATATCCAGAATCAGATAGTCAAAATCTCCCTTTTCCTTCATCAGCCGCACAAAGGATTTCCACTGTGTTCTGCCGACACCAAGTGCATGTGGCGCGCGGTCGAAGGACTTCAGGTACGTCACATCGCCTCCTGCCAGATTCTGCAAAATCGTCCAGTAGGTATTTTCACCGGGATCCCGCAGTTCTTCCGCCAGATTCGCATCTGCGTGCAGATCCAGATCGCCGAAGACAGAGAAGCTCTGAACATCGTCACAGCCAATGAGAAGAACCTTCTGGTCCAGCATGCGCAGTTTTCGCGACAGCCCGATGCTGATCAGACTCTTGCCGCATCCGCCGATCGGTGAATAGACCGCGACAACACGCGTCTCATGCTGCGGTTTCCGGTCCGGTGCTACTGCCGCGAGGTCAATTCTTGCAAATGCATCATTCACTGCCTCAAAAAGCTCGCCCTCCGGCAGGTATTTCACCATGACACGTACGCTGCGCGGCACCTTCTGCTCAATATCAATTTCCGGAATCAACAGAAATGTCTGATGAATGTCATGCTGCTTCAGGTAATCGCCATAATGATTCTTATCGATGATCAGGACATCGATTTCCCGCTTCTCGGAAAACCAGACATCCATAAATGCCTCATCCGTGATAATCTGAACATCCACTTTTTCAGCATACCTGCGGATGATCTCCGGTTCAATTGATCTGACATAATCATAATCAGAATCTACGATTACCAGATTATGTTTTTTATTCATATTTTAACACTGCCTCAGGTTTTTAGCCATCAATCAAAAAGGAATAGTCTCCCACACGAATGACACTGCCGGCTCCGATCGGAACCTCTGTATTCGGCGTAAGCCTGGTATCATTCAGCCAGGTTCCGGATTCACTCTCGAGCGCCATCACATAGAAACTGATCTCATTCCAGCCGATGACTGCATGCACGGCATTGATATCATCCGCAGCATCCAGCACCGCATCGGAAAGATTCTCATCTGATCCAATCCGGAACAACTCTGTCCCGATCGTAAAATCCATCCCGGATGCCCGGTCGATTCCGATCAGGCGGATCGTATCGCTCTGCATAGGAATCCGTTTATCAAGTGCCTCTTTCAGGAGTTTCCAGTTTCCCATATCCTGCGTCTTCTGGTATTCAATCTGCCGGATAATGGTTTCTCCGCCTTCCACGCGTTCCAGCATTTCTTCCAGCAGTGCGTAGATACGCCTGATGTAGATTCCGCTGCTTTTCACGGCCTCATCCGGCAGAATCGGCATATACAGAAGCTTCAGCGCGCCATTCTCACGTGTCAGATAAATAGCATCCATATCCCAGACCATATTCTCCAGCGTGATGGCAGGAACCTGTTCCAATGCAGCCACTTCATCCAGAAGTTTTTTTGCAGCCTGGCACACTTCATCCAGTGTGAGCTGCGGAATCAGCATACTGATCGGACTGCAGTTCTCCGGAAAAAAAGCGAGTTTAATTCTATCATTAAAATGAATCCATCTGCACGGAAGCAGCGTCTCCTGCAAGCCCTCGTTCATATAGGATATCTGCTCTGGATCCAGGACGCTCTCACTGTTCAGAAGAAATTCTCTCATACCGTTCTCCTCTGCCTGCTTCTCCAATCGCGATCTCTGATCGCGCGCGAGCTGCGCGACGCACTTGTGCGTCTTCCTCTGCGCAGCTCTGCGATCCGCCGGAGGCCCAACTCAGATGGGAGACTCTCCCATCTGAGTTGAGTCCGTCACTATTATATCGGAATTCCATAAATATGTCTATGAAAAAGGCCAGACCCGCTGACAGGTCTGACCTTCGCTTTGTTTTTCGTATCGCATCAGGCAGAAGTCTGCCTGCACGCCGTCTATCATGCGGACGGAATTCATACAGCATCAGCTGCGATTTTTCAGGAAATCAGGAATCTGAATATCCTTTCTCGGCGCTGTGCTTCCGACATTGGACGGCTTCGGCGCTGCACCTGGCTGCGGCGTCTGTGAAGACGGCATCTGGAAAGAAGGCATCGAAAAGCCTGCACTTGCAAATGCATTCTTCTTGGTCTCTTCTTTTGCCTTTCTGGTGCCCTCTACGCTTGCTTCTCTGGTCGTTGCTTCATCCAGCCCGGTTGCAATAACGGTAATGGTTGCCGCATCCGTCTGTGTATCATCATACATCGCACCGAAGATGATGTTTGCATCAGCACCCGCCAGGTTCTGTACATAGCTGGCAGCATCGTTGGCATCCATCAGGCTGATGTCACCGGAAATGTTAATAATAACATGAGATGCGCCCTCGATTGTGGTCTCAAGCAGCGGACTTGCAACAGCTTCCTGAACTGCTTCGAGTGCCTTGTCGTCGCCCTTTGCAGAACCGATACCGATATGTGCAACGCCCTTGTCTTTCATGACAGTCTGGACGTCCGCGAAATCAAGGTTAATCAGTGCCGGCAGGTTGATCAGATCGGTAATACCCTGAACTGCCTGCTGCAGTACTTCATCTGCTTTCTTCAGCGCCTCCGGCATGGTTGTTCTGCGGTCTACGATCTCCAGCAGCTTGTCGTTCGGAATGACGATCAGTGTGTCAACGGATTTTTTCAGGCGTTCAATACCGGCCAGTGCATTGTTCATGCGCTGTCTCGCTTCAAAACGGAACGGCTTCGTTACGACACCGACTGTAAGAACACCCATCTCCTTTGCGATGGATGCAACAACCGGAGCTGCTCCGGTACCTGTGCCGCCGCCCATACCGCAGGTAACAAATACCATATCAGCACCTTCCAGAAGCTGGCGGATCTCGTCAGAACTCTCTTCTGCAGCCTTCTCACCAACCTCAGGTTTCGCACCGGCGCCAAGACCTTTGGTGATCTTCTCACCAATCTGAAGCACCATCGGAGCCTTGCACATGGAAAGTGCCTGTTTATCCGTATTTACAGCGATAAATTCAACGCCGCCAATCGCTTCGTCAACCATCCGGTTCACAGCATTACCGCCGGCACCACCGACACCGACAACAATAATCTTTGCAGCGCTCTCCGCTTCATTTGTCATAATCTCTAACACAGCTGATCCTCCTGTATTTTCAAAAGCTTATCTGCTCATCAGTACGATAATATAAAACTACACCATTCCTATAATATAATTTCTTCTGCGAATTATCAACCTATTTTTTTAATTGTTCTCTGTGTCTTCTTCACTTTCTGTGCTTTCCTGACCGCCTTCGCTTCCTTCATCTTCCTGGTTGTTCCCGTCCGCTTCACTAGCTTCGCTAATCTGGCCTGCACTGCTTTCTTCCGCAGAAGCATTCGGTTTATCCCTGTCGAAAATGATGTTCTGCGTATCCTTGGCATAGTCCTCAAGATGCAGTACGCCTGAAAGTCCTTCCAGTTCCGGGAGGATCGCAGCCACACGGGAAACCTTTTCTTCGAGCAGCGTATCGCTGCCAATCTGGATCCGCACGTCTTCATAGTGGAGTGTCATCGTCTGATCTGCCGCAAATTCTACATAATCAGGCTGTATTCCGAATTTATCGATCAATTTTGTCAGTGAGAGAATCGTCTGAAATATGGATGCATCTTTCACTTTCAGGATACCGCCGACCTGTATATTTGACGCATTCAGGCCTTCGATTTTCGGAACATCTGTCAGCGCCGGTCTGAATACCGTGTCAGAACTGTTATGCGATGCTTTCTCGACAGTCCCTGATTCTTCTCCTGCCGTCTGCCCGCCCTGCATCAGCGACTGATCCTGCAAATTTTCCGAAGCAGATGATACAGTTGTCTTATCCTGTGCCGCATCCGCCTCTGCCCTGGCCTGCTCTTTCTGCGCAGCTATTACCTCCTGCTCTTTGAGCGCCTCCAGAACAAGTCCGTCTTTATCAAAATAATAATTTGTTCCGTTTACATCCAGATACCCGATCGGGTATTTTTCCTGCACTTCGAGACGCAGGCGGTTTCGCCCCAGATATTTCACCTGAACCGACTCTACAAATGCAGCATCCGGATAAACGGTTTTATTCAGCATAGACATCAGAACCGAATTATAAGACACCGGTCCTGTCAGCGTCATCTCGGAAATCTGTGCTGCTGAATAACGTGTATTTCCGACCACTTCCACGTCCGTGACATAAAAGAGGCCGAAAAAAACCGCTGCGGCAACAACTATTACCACCAGAACCAGCAAAAAGCTCCGCAGCAGTCTTCTCCCCTTATGATTCATTGAATTTCAACCCCTTATCTTCCTCCCGCTAGTCGGGCAGTCTTTCTGCATAGGCACGGAAGAGGTCTCCGCGCTCTTCATAATTCCTGAACTGCCCCCAGCTGGCACAGGCCGGTGAGAGCAGCACCGCATCCCCTGCTCTGGCGAGATCCGCACAGGTCTGCACTGCTTCTTCCAGATTCTCCCGCAGAAGAATGTGTTCTTCCGGAAATCCGCATTTCACCGCTGTATTCGCAATTTTTTCTCTTGTCTGCCCGATCAGTACCAGATACCGGACCTTCCCCTCAAAAGACCGGATCCACTCATCATAGACAGATTCTTTGTCATAACCGCCGCCGATCAGAAGTGTCGGGCGGTTCATCGCCTGAATTGCTTTGATCGCCGCATCCGGATTGGTTCCCTTGGAATCGTTATAATACCGGACGCCCTGCTTCTCCCCGACAAATTCAATTCGATGAGCGACACCCTTAAACGCCGCACAGCTTCTGCGGATCTGTTCCATCGGCACACCTGCAAAGCAGGCCAGTGCGATCGCACACATATAGTTCTCATAATTGTGTGCGCCCAGAAGCTGCAGCTCATCTGTGCGGATCACCTCTGTTTCACGTGCTTCATCACGCAGGCAGATCACGCCGTCGCGCAGATAGATTCCGCGCTCCAGTTCCTGCTGACTGGAGAAATAAAGAACCCGGCAGGACAATGTTTCTCCGAATGCACGCAGCACGGGATCTTCATAGTTCAGGACGCAGAGATCTTCTTCTGTCTGATTCTCCGCAATCCGTTCCTTTACGCGGATATATTCTTCCATCGTATGGTGGCGGTTCAGATGATCTTCTGTAATATTGGTAATCACAGAACCCGTCGGGTGAAATGTCTCAATCGTCTCAAGCTGAAAACTGCTGATCTCGGCAACCGTCCAGGCCTGCTTTGACAGATCCGCAACCGCATCGGTATACGGATCACCGATATTGCCCACCACAGAAACCTCCGGATAATAATCCGACATGATTTTTCCGAGCAGTGTCGTTGTGGTCGTCTTGCCGTTTGTGCCGGTAATTGCCAGTACTTTCCCGCTGCCGACCCGGTAAGCCAGCTCGATCTCACTCCACACAGGAATTCCGGCGGCGCGGATGCGGATCACGACCGGAATGTCACAGGGAACACCCGGACTCATAACGGCGAGATCCGTTTCCTGCAGTCTGCTGTCGGGGAGATCGCCCAGTACAATCTCCGTTTTTGTGCCGATTGCAGCGTTTAATTTCTCTGTATCCTGTTCCGTCTTCTGATCATATAAATACGGCACAGCGCCGACTCTGTGCAGCAGTCTGCATGCAGCTGTTCCACTCTTTCCTGCACCGAAGACGAGTACGCGTTTCCCTTTCAAATCATGTTTCTTCATGCTTTATCTTCCTTCCGTTCAGACCGCATGCAGCATCCCGACCATTGCCAGAATCACAGTAATAATCGTAAATGTCGTAACAATCCTTGTTTCTGACCAGTCACAGAGTTCAAAATGATGATGGATCGGCGTCATTTTAAAAATACGCTTTCCATGCGTCAGCTTAAAATACGATACCTGCAGCACAACTGAGACCAGTTCCAGTGCATAGATAAATCCGACAATCAGAATAAACAGCGGCATGTGCAGCACATATGCAATCCCCGCCACAAAACCGCCGAGCGCAAGCGAACCGGTATCTCCCATAAAGATTCTGGCCGGATACGCGTTATACAGCAAAAATCCCATCAGTGCGCCGATGACAGCGCCCGCCACAGGTGAAACGCCCGAATGCATCCTTAAGGCAGCGATCATGAAGAACAGCGCCACAATGACCGTTACAGAAGAAGCCAGTCCGTCCAGTCCATCCGTGAAGTTTACACCATTTACCGTGGCAAGGATCGCGATAAACATCAGCGGAACCGCCAGCCATCCGATGTCATACAGACGTCCGCCGCCAAACGGCAGCATCAGTTCCAGTGAAATATTCATTGCTCTTAAGATCAGCCAGAAAACGATTGTGGAAGCAAACTGCAGAGCCAGTTTCTGCTTTGGCAGCAGCCCGTCCGATCTTCTGAGGACAACCTTCAGGTAATCATCCAGAAATCCGATCACGCCAAACGCAGCCGTTAGAAACAGGACCGGAAGAATCTCTTTCCGCCCGGGCAGAAAAATCAGCGATGTAACAATGATACCTGCAAGGATCATCAGACCGCCCATCGTCGGCGTACCGGCCTTCTTAAGATGGGATGCCACACCTTCTTCCCGTTCCGTCTGTGCCGCCTTCAGGCGCCGCATTTCTTTGATAACAAACGGGCCGACTGCAGCACTGACTGCAAATGAAATTAAAATCGGTAAAACAATCAACAGTTCCATATCGTTACTCTCCTCATTCTGTCAGTGCCTGTTCTTCATTGGTCAGGCCCTCGGAGAAGATCCCTTCGTCTTCTTCCGAACCGGCATCATCCGTTTCATACGTCTCTTCTGTTTCTTCCTGCGTCCCGCCTGTTTCGCCGGATTCTTCATCCGTTTCTGATATCTCTTCAGCCGCTTCTGTCTCTTCTTCGCCGGCGGATGTATCATCAGCTCCGGTGAGATGCTGCGGTTCCGGCAGTTCCATATCCGCCAGCGCCTTCTCATCACTGTCATCGTCCGCTTCGTTGCCGGTCAGTTCCTGATCCGGGAAAATGTTCAGATACGGAAGCAATTCTGTAAAAACCTGTTTCGCGACAGCCGAGGCATATATACTGGAATCCTGCTCCGCGGTATTCGGTTCATCTACAACAACATATACGAGAACCTGCGGATTCTCAACCGGCACATAACCGGCAAACGAAACAACATATTTTTCCGCACTGCGCGGTATTTTCTGTGCTGTTCCGGTCTTGCCGCCCATGCTGTATCCGTCAACCTTTGCACGGTATCCTGTCCCGCCCGGTTCACAGACACTGGCGAGTGCTCTGCGCAGCTCCGTACTGACAGACTGCGATACCACGCGTTTTTCCACGGTCGGTTCAATGGTGCTCACGACCGAGCCCGTGCTGTCCGTGATCTGGCTCACCACATGCGGCTTATAATAATTTCCGCCGTTGATGATGGCAGAAAATGCAGCCGCGTGCTGAATCATCGTACAGGTGATACCCTGTCCGAAGGAAGCCGTGGCAAGTTCAACCGGACCCATGCTTTCTTCCGAGAAAAGAACCCCTTCTCCCTCACCGGGAAGATCCACACCGGTTCTCCTTCCGAAGTTAAACAATTTCTGATACCGGATCAGTTCACTTCCGCCGATCAGGTCGGCAATCTGCATCAGCGCGTCGTTGCAGGAATACTTGAGTGCTTCTTCAATGTCCTCCGCACCGTGTGTATCCGTACAGTGAATATCGGTGTCTACAACATGCTGCGCGCCGTCACAGTAAAATGTCTCATCTGTTTTGATTGCACCGGTTTCCAGACCGGCTGCAACTGTAATCGGTTTTATGGTCGATCCGGGTTCATAGGTATCCGAGATACAGTAATTCCTCCAGATCGCATTGAGGTTGTTGACGACATCCTCATCGCTCATTTTGCTGATATCTTCTTTCGAATAAAACGGCGTCAGATCCCGCGGATTATTCAGGTCATACCAGTCCAGTGAATCCATCCCCAGAATCTCGCCGTTATTCGGATCCATTACCAGAATGCCGACGTTCTGTGCGCTCCGGACCCCCTGCTGGCCCTGTGTGATCCACTGATTGAAATCCTCCAGTACTGTACGGATAATCTGCTGAATATTCGCATCCAGCGTCGAGACGACATTCTTTCCGTCTTTTGCCGGAATGATATTCTGCTCAACATCCGATTCTTCGTTATAGTATCCATACTGCCGGCCGTTGACACCACTTAAAATATCGGAGTAGTATCCTTCGATTCCCCAGTCCGCCTGGTTATCGGCATAGGTAAAGCCGATGGTATCACAGGCCAGGGAATCCAGCGGATAAACCCGCTGCCAGGTATCTTCAAACCAGACACCCTGCACGTAAAGACGCTCCTTGCGTTCCTCTCTGGTCAGATCTTTGTTCTCTTCACTGTCCAGATCACAGTACGCCTCAAATGCCTTCTTCTCCGTGATAGATATATTCTGTGCAAGAATCTGGTACTGCGAATCTCTGGTCTCCTCGCCGTCCAGCAATGCCCGCACTTCATTCTCACGAATATGCAGTACATTTTTCAGCGCCTTGATTGTCGGCTCGTAATAACGCTTTTCCTCTTCCCCTGTCAGCGTCGTAATGGAATCGTTGACCACTTTGCAGTCAAGAATTACATTGTACACCTTTTCACTTGTTGCAAGAATTGTCCCGTTCCGGTCGAGAATATCGCCCCTTCGGAACGGAATCGTTCTGCTCTCATAGCGCTGCTGCGCCTGGCTCAGGACGATTCGGGAATATTTTTCCCCCTGCGTCACATTGATATATGTAATTCTTCCGGCTAAACCGACTAAAGCCAGTATGACTATCAGAAATAGTCCTACCAGCTTTCTGCTTGTTCTTCCTCCTGCTTTTCTGATCTGCCTTCCTCTCCGGGAAGGTCTTCTGCGGCTGCTCACATTCACACCTCAGCATGACAGCTTATCACGGCACATCGGTATACTGCCGTACATAGCTGTTTTCATCGGTACTATAATAGCGGATCTGCGATTCAGACGGATAATGCATATCCAGCCGGTTTAACGCAGCATCCCGCACTTCATCCATTGTCACGGATGCCATTGCCTTCTTATAATAGGCATCATTATCCGCACGCATCTGTGACAGGTTACTTTCCATATAAGCAATTTTGACAGACTGTGTCGTCAGCTGTGACTTCAGCTGAAGGAACTGAATGCAAAAAAACACCGTCACAATACAGACAATCCCCAGAAATACGACATAACCCGCGCTGACTCTCTGTGTGCGCATACGGCTTCGCGATGAAGCCCGGTTCCGTGTCTGCGGCCGCTGATTCTGACGTGTTCTTCCGGCAGTCCTGCGCTGCCCGGTCCTTTTCTGTCTGTCCGGCGTCTGCCATTCTTCCGGATACTCCCACTCCGGCTTGCGAACAGCATTGCCATCTTCGTAATTATAGCGCATCTGCCTGTTTTTATAAAGATCCGATCTTGAATTTACCCTTCTTGCTGACTGCGCCATAATTCCCCTGCTGCTTTCTCCGGATCCCGCGATGAGTGCTCGCCCCTTATCTGTCCACACAAGGGATCCGTATTTATTGTTGTATGATCCGTTCAAACACCCGCAGCTTTGCGGATTTTGAGCGGCTGTTTCCCTCAGTTTCTTCTGCTGACGGCAGAATCGGTTTTCTAGTCAGTGTGCGCCCCTTCGGCTTTTTGCCGCACACACAGACCGGAAACTCCGGCGGACAGGTACATGGATGTTCATTGCGCCGGAACGTCTGTTTGACAATCCGGTCCTCCAGCGAATGAAAGGTGATGACACAGAGTCTCCCGCCTTCATTCAGAAGATCAATCATACCATCCAGTGATTCCTGCAGCACATCCAGTTCCCGGTTAACCTCAATCCGGATTGCCTGAAATGACCGCTTGGCCGGATGGCCTTTCTCACTGCGGTGCTTCGCCGGAATCGCACCCCGGATCAGTTCTGACAACTCCCCAGTTGTCTCAATCGGGTGCACCGAACGCTGCGCAGCGATCCGTTTTGCGATTCTCCCCGCGAACCGCTCTTCCCCGTATTCCCGCAGGATTCTGGCCAGCTCCTGTTCGCTGTATGTGTTGACAACATCTGCTGCCGTCAGTGCCTGGCGCGTATCCATCCGCATATCCAGCGGCGCATCAACCCTGTATGCAAATCCCCTTTCTGCATCGTCGAGCTGATGTGATGATACGCCCAGATCCAGCAGAATCCCGTCTACTGACGTGATTCCAAGTTTTTCAAGTTCTGTGACCATGGTGCAATAGTTGCTGCGCAAAAACGTTACACGATCCTTAAATTCCTTAAGACGCTCCTGTGCAGCAGCTATTGCTTCACCGTCCTGGTCTATTCCGATCAATCTCCCCTTGTCGGAAAGCAGTCTGCAAACCTCCAGCGCATGTCCGCCGCCGCCGAGTGTCCCGTCGACATAGATGCCGTCCGGTCTGACGCGCAGTGAATCAATCGTTTCCTGCAGCAACACCGATGTATGCCGGAATTCCATCATAATCTGTTCTCCCCTTACAGACTGATTCCCATCTCGGTAAGCTGCTCAGCAATGGAGTCCATGTCATCGTAACTGCTGTTCTCGATCCATTTCTCCTTGCTCCATACTTCGATTCGGTTCAGGTTGCCTGTCAGAACCACATCTTTCGTCAGACCCGCGTATTCCCGAAGTGTCCCCGGTACGAGAATACGTCCCATCTTGTCCAGCTCACATGTGGTTGCGCCTGCGACGAAGAAGCGCGTAAAGGTACGTGCATTCTTGCTGGTAAGTGGTAAACTGCGCAGCTTGGATTCAAATTCTTCCCACTCCCCGGATGGGTAAATAGAGAGGCATCCATCCAGACCCTTTGTCAGAACGAAATGGTCGCCCAGTTCGTCTCTGAACTTGGATGGGATGATCAGTCTCCCCTTCGTATCAATCGTATGATTGTACTCTCCCATGAACATAAGCTGCTTACCTCAAGTGTCAAAAACGGGCTCCCCTTCCCCATTTTCTTCCACCTTTCACCACTTCTTACCACTTATGAACCCATTTTATCCCATTCACGATGAGAATTCAACATTTATTTTCATATTCTGCACACATCTTTCCGCGAATAATGGCCTTCTTTCAACAAAAAGCACAAAAAAAAGAACATCTTGTTGTTCCCACGTCCGGTGACAACAAGATGTTCCAATTATGCTTATTTTTTCAACGATTATGTATATTTATACGATTCAGCTGTTTTTCACGCCGAGACGTACCATAGAACGTCTGAACTTCGCTTCCGCAGTTTTATAGGAGGCTTCATCCATGCCGCCCTGCGCCAGAAGCTTCTCCGCGCGTTCCTTTGCGGCCTGCGCACGCTGCAGATCGATATCTTCCTTC
Source organism: Eubacterium sp. (assembly GCA_017433615.1). GTDB lineage: Bacteria > Bacillota > Clostridia > Lachnospirales > Lachnospiraceae > CADBRN01. The sequence goes on along the minus strand of JAFRGW010000110.1, from coordinate 10,922 downwards.
CACTCCCACGTCGTCGGAAGCAGATGGCAGGTACCATTCATCATACTGATCATGCCGCCGATGCAGGCTGCGCTTCGCTTCGTGCCGTCCGCCAGCACGATATGCGCCTCGCCTTCACCGATGGCCGTCAGGTAATTCGTGTGATTTGCCAGAATCGCAAGATCACCGGTAATGGCACGGCACACAACGCGCTCAACTTCCCCCTCGAAGAGAAGGCCGTCCGGCGTACCGATTCTCAATTGAAATGTATTCATATTAATTCCTCTGCACGTACTGGTAAATCAGGGTTTGCTGTGAAGACAGGATGCATTTCCAAAGCGGCGAATCCCACCTGGGCCGCGTGGGAATTGTATCCTGTCTATAAGCACACAGTGCCTGATTTATTTCTTAGCCTTCTCGAAGACCTCATCGATGCTGCCCGCAAACAGGAAGCAGCTCTCCGGAATGTCGTCACATTCGCCGTCCAGGATCATGCGGAAGCCGCGCAGTGTCTCAGAAAGCGGAACATACTGTCCGGGCATACCGGTGAACTGTTCTGCGACTGAGAAGCTCTGTGACAGGAAACGCTGAATCTTACGCGCACGGTTTACGGAAAGCTTATCTTCTTCAGAGAGCTCATCCATACCCATGATCGCGATGATATCCTGCAGTTCCTGATAGCGCTGCAGCACACGCTGTACGGCGCGGGCTACTTCATAGTGCTCCTGTCCGACTACTTCCGGTGTCAGGATACGGCTTGTGGAATCAAGCGGATCCACTGCCGGATAGATACCCTGGCTGGCGATCTCACGCGAAAGGACGGTTGTCGCATCCAGATGTGAGAATGTCGTTGCCGGTGCCGGGTCTGTCAGGTCATCCGCCGGCACATAGACTGCCTGTACGGATGTGATCGATCCGTTTCTGGTCGATGTGATACGCTCCTGCAGATCGCCCATCTCCGTTGCAAGGGTCGGCTGGTAACCGACGGCTGACGGCATACGTCCGAGCAGCGCAGATACCTCAGAACCCGCCTGTGTGAAACGGAAAATGTTATCAACGAAAAGCAGCACGTCCTGATGCTTGACATCACGGAAGTATTCCGCCATGGTCAGCCCGGCAAGTCCGACACGCATTCTTGCTCCAGGCGGCTCATTCATCTGACCATAGACCAGCGCGGTCTTGTCAATAACGCCGCTCTCCTTCATCTCGCCGTACAGGTCATTTCCCTCACGGGTACGCTCGCCGACACCTGTGAAAACAGAGATGCCGCCGTGCGCCGTCGCGACGTTATGAATCAGCTCCATGATCAGGACGGTCTTGCCGACGCCCGCGCCGCCGAACAGACCGATTTTTCCGCCTTTTGCATACGGACAGATCAGGTCGACGACCTTGATGCCGGTTTCCAGAATTTCCGTTGCCGGTGTCTGGTCCTCAAATGAGGGTGCCGGGCGGTGGATCGGCCAGCGCTCTTCTGCTTTCGGCGGGTCCTGATTGTCAATCGGATCGCCAAGCAGATTAAATACACGTCCCAGGCAGACATCGCCTACCGGTACCGTGATCGGACCGCCCGTATCAACCGCTTCCATACCGCGGACAAGGCCGTCGGTGGAATTCATGGCAATACAGCGCACCATATTGTCACCGATCTGCTGGGCGACCTCGGCAACCATGCGCTTTCCATGGTTATCGATTTCTATGGCATTCATCAATGCCGGAAGTTCATTGAACGGGAACCGGACATCAAGAACCGGACCTGTTACCTGAACAATCGTTCCTACATGTTTATCACTCATGTTTCATCTCCTAAACTGGGTATTTACAACTCCTCTGCTCCAGCGATGATCTCGGTGATCTCCTGCGTAATACTGCTCTGACGCGCGCGGTTATACTGCAGATTCAATGTCTCGATCATTTCCTCTGCGTTCTTCGTCGCATTGTCCATGGCATTGCGGCGCGCTGCCAGTTCACTTGCAAGACTCTCACACACAGCACTGTAGATCAGACCTGCCAGATATTCCGGCACAATCGCATCAAACACAGTCATCGGATCCGGATCATATTCGATCAGTTTGCGCACCGGTTCGTGCTTTTCCGCAAGCTCCGGATCCATCAGATCCGGCAGCGGCAGTACATTTACGACATCCGGTATCTGGGAAAGCATTGACTGGAATCTGGTATACACCAGTTTCAGATGCCCATATACCCCTTCCCGGTACGCAGCGCACAGCAGCTTAGCAATCGTAAAACAGTCCGACACGGAAACATCAGCAACCAGCTCAAACCGCTCCGTCAATGGATTGATCTTTTTCCGCCGGTAGTATTCGATCGGTTTTTTTCCAATCGGAACTACGACACAATTTTTATCCCCGCGGTCTTCTTCCATCAGTTTGAACAGATTGTTGTTGTATCCGCCGGCGAGACCACGGTCTCCGCCGATCACGATATAACAGGTCTGCTCGACGCCGGTCTCTTTTGCAAACACTGATGTAAAATCCGTATTACCGTTCGCTATTTCCTGCAGAGCTCTGTGCAGTTCCTGAAAATACGGCTTGCAGGTCTCAGCCCGCTCTTTCGCTTTTCGCAGTTTGGAGGATGCCACCAGTTCCATCGCTCTGGTGATCTGCATCGTGTTCTGGACGCTCTTGATGCGCGTCTTAACTGCTTTCATATTGGAAGCCATAATAGTCCTCCATTCTTATGCAATAAAGTCTGCCGTAAACCGTTTCAGTGCATCTGCAAGTTTCGCCTCTGTATCCCCGTCCAGATTGCCGGTTTCACGGATTGTCTGCATTGCGGCAGCACCTTCTGTATCCGTATCCAGGAAAGAAAACAGGTCTTTCTCATAGGCGCGGATCCGCTCCGGTTCGATCTCACTGAGGTAGTTGTTGACAACTGCATAGATAATCGCGACCTGCTTTTCAACCGGCACCGGCGCATTCTGGTTCTGCTTCAGAACCTCCACGATACGCTCACCCTGCGCAAGACGCGCCTTGGTGTCTGCATCCAGGTCACTGCCGAACTGCGCGAAGCTTGCCAGCTCACGATACTGGGAATACAGCAGTTTCAGACTGCCCGATACTTTCTTCATTGCCTTAATCTGCGCGTTGCCGCCGACACGGGATACAGAAATACCCGGGTTGACAGCCGGCATGATTCCGGCATGGAACAGTTCTGTCTCCAGGAAAATCTGACCATCCGTGATCGAGATGACATTTGTCGGGATGTACGCAGAGATATCACCCGCCTGTGTCTCGATAATCGGAAGGGCCGTCAGCGAACCGCCGCCGTGCTCCTCATCCAGCTTGGAAGCGCGCTCCAGAAGACGGGAGTGCAGGTAGAAGACATCGCCCGGATAAGCTTCACGTCCCGGCGGACGTCTGATCAGCAGCGAAAGTGCGCGGTACGCCACTGCATGTTTGCTCAGATCATCATAAATGCAGAGGACGTGTTTGCCCTGATGCATGAAGTATTCACCGATTGTGCATCCTGTATACGGCGCAATATACTGCAGCGGGCTTACTTCCGATGCACTTGCCGTAACGACAATCGTGTAATCCATGGCACCGCGTGTCTGCAGTTCTTCTACAAGTGATGCGACAGTTGAACGCTTCTGGCCGATCGCAACATAGATACAGATGACATCCTGTCCCTTCTGGTTCAGAATCGTATCCACTGCAATCGTCGTCTTGCCTGTCTGTCTGTCGCCGATAATCAGCTCACGCTGACCGCGTCCAATCGGAATCATGGAGTCAATTGCCTTAATACCTGTCTGCAGCGGTTCCTTAACCGGCTGGCGCTCACAGATACCGGGCGCATTGCTCTCGATCGGACGAAACTCGGTTGTATCAATCGGTCCGCCGCCGTCAACAGGCTGACCAAGCGCATTGACCACGCGCCCGATCATGGCATCACCGACCGGTACCGAAACAACTCTGCCGGTACGCTTGACACTCTGTCCCTCATTGATGTTCGTATCTGATGAAAACAGGACAATAGACACACTGTTTTCTTCGAGGTTCTGTGCCATTCCGAATGTGCCGTCCTCGAATTCAAGCAGCTCGCCTGCCATACAGTTTGTCAGTCCGCTTGCTCTGGCAATTCCATCACCGACCATCAGGATCGTACCGGTCTCACTCTGCTGGATCGCATTGTCATAGTATTTAATCTGACTGCGAATCACTCTGGATATTTCTTCCGGTTTAAATTGCATTTTATTCCACCTTTATCTAATTCCGTCACAGTGCGTATCAGCAAACAGGCTTATACCACTGCTTCGTTCAATCGTCTCGTTACGCCTTCAAGGCGTCCCTGTACCGTACCGTCAAGGCGCCTTCCGTCAATCTCGATCCGGACGCCGCCCATAACAGAAGGGTCAACCGTCTCGTGGAGCCGGATCTGTCTTCCGCTGATCTTCTCCAGCTTCTGCTGCATTGCTTCGCGCTGCCCGTCCGTCAATGGAACTGCGCTGACAACTTCCGCGCGTGAAATTCCGTGCGCAGCATCATAACGCCGCTCAAACTCCTCTGTGCAGGATGAAAATTCATTCAGCAGTCCCTTCTCACAGAGCAGCTTCATCAGATTGACCAGATAAGCTTCCGTTCCCTCTCCAAACGCCTCATCGATCAGTTTCGCGCGCTCGGAAAACGGAACAGACGGTTCCATCAGCAGTCTGGGATAATCCGGATATTCCCGGAACAGATCCCGGATCTGAACCAGCTGTTCCAGAAAAACTTCGGAAAGTCCCTCTTCTGTCGCAAGATCATACAGGGTTCCGCCATATAAACGGCCTGTTCTTGTCATGAAGCCTCACCTACATTTCTGATAAAGTCATCAATCAGTTTTTCGTGATCCTGCTCATTCAGTTCACGCTCAATCACCTTGCCGGCAAGATCGACTGCCATGCCGCCGATATCATCTTTGAGTTCTCTTGCGGCCTTTCTCTTCTCGGCTTCGATATCTTTCTCGGCCTTTTCTTTGATTGCAACAGCCTGGCGATTCGCTTCACGCAGAATCTCTTCGCTTCTGGCGCCTGCTGTTTTTTCGGCAGATGTCAGAATCTCTCCCGCTTTTTCTTTCGCCTCCGCCATATCTTTCTCATAAGATTCCTTCATGGCAAGCGCTTCTGTCTTCGCCTGCTCGGCGTCCTTAATTTCTGCATCTGCCATTTCTTTGCGTTTCTGCAGAATATTGTTGATCGGTTTAAACAAAAAGCGTTTAATCAGATAGACCTGCAGCGCCAGATTCAGAAGCTGTGCAATTAAAGTCCACGGCACAAGTGTGACCAATTGCTGTGTCTGCATCGTTTATCCTCCTTATGTTCTTGATCTGATTTCAAAATGGATAAGCCCCGGATTGCCTTGCATGAACAAAACCCTCCTCCCTGCAAAGAGCTTATCGCATATGTCATCCGAGGAGTCCCATGAACATATTCGGAGCAACGAAGATCAGCAGCAGACCGGTAACGAAACCGTAAATACCGGTTGTCTCAGCGATTGCGCAGCCAAGCAGCATTGTGGAAGTGACATCGCCCTTGCACTCCGGCTGACGTCCGATTGCCTCAAGACCTTTTGCAACAGCGTTACCTTCACCAATACCAGGGCCGATACCTGCGATCAGCGCACATCCTGATCCGATAGCACATCCTGCCAGCGCGATACCTTTTGCCAAAATTGTGAAATCCATTAGAAAACCTCCTGAAATTTAATTTGTTTAAAATATAAAACCGCCTAAAGAAACAACCGTTAACCATCAGCTGCATTTGCAATATACAGCGTTGTCAGCATGCAGAAGATAAACGCCTGCATGATGCCGGTAAACCAGTCGAAGTATACGCCGAGGATTGCCGGGATACCGACATCCAGAATCGGAATATGCTTCAGAAATGCACCGACTGCGCCCGGAATCAGACCGAGAATCGCACTGCTGGCCAGGGCCAGTGCCGTGTAGATCAGCGTGTTAATAACGATACCTGACAGAATATTACCGAAATGTCGGCAGGCCATACTGATCGGCGTCGCCAGTTCTGACAGAATATTAAACGGTGTCAGGACTGGAATCGGCTGTGTAAATCCTTTCAGATATCCGCCCACACCGCCTGCTTTGATCTTCTGATGCGTAATCATAACAAAGACCACGATTGCCCACGCCGCTTCTGTGGACAGATCCGCCGTCGGACTGCGCAGCCCGATCAGACTGATCAGATTGGAAAACAGCGATGTTGCAAACAAGGCTGCCACAAACGGAATCATGTAGCGGAACGCCTCGCCCATATTGCCGATTACGAATTTGTTTGCTGTCTCGACAATGAACTCCGCTGCCGCCTGGCGTTTGGAAATATTCTCCACCTTCAGGTCGCGTGTCAGAAAGATACAGAGCCCGGTGATGATCGCCATGACAATCCAGCTGACGACCATTGTCTCCGTGATGCGCAGCTGTCCGAGGACGGGTACGCTGAACGGAAATGTGTAAAATATCTTAGCTCCGGTTATATCAACATTCAAAACTTTTTCACCTCCTTTCGAACCGTTTTGTTTTTCTCTTTTGATGCACTATGAAATTTTCCCCATAACAGACAGTAACTTCAGGCCGAGACTCGGAAAGAGAAGCGGCACGAGTCCCGCCACGAACTGGAAACAGGGTGCTGCGATGGCTGCAACCATCCAGAGAATCTGCAGCAGCATCCTGTATGTGTAACTCGACTTCATCTGCTGGCGCGCCAGACCTTCATCTTCCATGGATGTGACCTTCTGAACCGTCAGGCCCATCATGAAGAAGTTCAGAACTGCGATACAGCCGCCGCCGAGTCCGCCGAGGATCACCCGGTAATCAAACGGCACCTTGTCAGGCATTGCGAAATGAAGTCCCGCAAATACCGCAAACATGATGATCACGCCGATCACCGTAATCAGTATCACTCTTTTTGTTTCTTTGCGCACAGCCGGCGCAACTTTCTGCATGTCTATCGCCTCCGATCTTATGATCTTGTATAGTAGATCCGCTGCAGTTTTACTGCCTTCCTGTTTTCAGAACAGTTCAGCCGCATGACAGACGCATTTTCTCAAGACAGCAATTTTCCATCTTCAGAGATGCTGGTTGTGATTGAATCCGTCCCGGCTGTCCTTCTTCTGATCTTTCATAATAATCTGATAGAATTTCCATCCAGTCATAATAGATCCGCCGATTCCAAAAAGAAGCCCCGGGATAAAAATCCAGCCCGGCAGACCAAACCGGCTCACGAGAAACCAGCACAAAAAAAGACACAATAAGACTGGCATAATCAATGACAGCCCCAACTGTGTCAGTATAGAAAGATTCTTGAGTATCTCTCTGTATTTTTGCATGTGTCTCTCCCGGTGTTCTGCAGTCAGATGCTTCCTATACTATACCAGAAACGGGACTTCTTTGCCACATATTATCTAAAAATTCATCGCTTCATCCCTGTTCTTTTGTGGATACTTCCATTATATTGCTTCCAGAGTCAGTTACTTTGCCTGATTTCTCCAATAATTATCTCTGTGTCAGTTAAAGATCAGAGTGCGCCTTTTGGACAATTCTTAACACACTCCATGCACAAAATGCATTCTGTGCCGTTTTCCCGCTTTCTGGAATTGTCCGTTACATCAACATTCATCGGACAAACCTGTCTGCACTTGCCGCAGGAAATACATTTTTCTTTATCACATTTCACCCGGAGCAGCGCAAAATAACTCGCCGGTTTCAGGAACACCGTTACGGGACAGATATATTTGCAGAATGCGCGGTTATCTTTCAAAGCAAAGGCCAGAATAATGCCGACAGCATAATACAGAACATTGCCGGCAATAAACGCCCGGAACATGATTTTCTCGATATTCCCGGCGTGCGCATAGAAAAGAGCGGCGACAAATATCAGCGACAGCGCGAAGACAATGTACCGGATCCATCCCAGCTTCTTCCGGGGCTGTTTTGGCACTTTAAAAGGCAGAAAATCCAGGACCATCGCTGTCCAGCAGGCATAACCGCACCATCCGCGCCCGAAAATCAGAGGCCCGAAAATCTTCGCCACTGCGTAATGAATCGTTGCCGCCTCAAAGACACCCGTGAACAGATAATACCAGAACCCCTCGATCTGCATGTTTTCCCTGCAGATCAGTCCCAGGTAGATCAGCATATACAGGCCGACAAGCAGCTGCACAATGCGCCGTGCATGCTTCTGCTTTCTGATAAACAGAAACATACCCAGGGCAATGGAACAGCCGATATAACTGAAGTTAAAAAGATAAAAAAGGTTGTCTTTGGTCAGCCAAAGCGTAACAGCTATCGTCTCAAAGACAGCCAGCATGACGGCCGGCGCCATATATTTCTTCATTGTACCCTCTCCATGATACGATCTGATTCATTCCGGCAGAGTACCATTCTCTCTTTACGTGAACCAATCAGAGTAAATTGTAAAAAGAAACCCCCAAAATCCCATTTTTAAGGCTTTTCGAGGGTTCTCTTTCAGCTGTGCAGTTTATGCAAAATGGAAGCGACGGGGCTCGAACCCGTGACCTCTCGCGTGTGAGGCGAACGCTCATCCCGGCTGAGCTACGCTTCCGGATTCCGTATTCAAGTATAGCACGCCTTTCCGAAATGTCAAACAGGACCGGCACACCCCGTGCCGGTCCTGTAAACCATCAAATTACTTATAGTTAACGATCTTTCCGAAGTCAGCCTTCAGGGAAGCGCCGCCTACGAGGCCGCCGTCGATGTCCGGCATAGCGAACAGCTCAGCTGCGTTGCCTGCATTGACGGATCCGCCGTACTGGATGCGGATTGCTTCTGCGGTAGCTTCATCATAGATCTCGGCGATGCACTCGCGGATGCCCTTGCAGACTTCTTCTGCCTGCTCGGAAGTAGCGGTCTTGCCGGTTCCGATTGCCCAGATCGGCTCATAAGCGATGACTGCTGTCTTAGCCTGATCAGCTGTGACGTTCTGGAAGCCAACCTTAACCTGCTGACGGATCCAGTCCATGGTGATACCCTGCTCACGCTGCTCAAGAGACTCGCCGCAGCACATAATCGGTGTCAGGCCATACTCAAAAGCCTTGAGGACTTTCTTGTTGATGTCCTCACTGGTCTCTTTGAAGTAATCTCTGCGCTCGGAATGTCCGAGGATGACATACTTAACGCCTGCGTCTACCAGCATAGCCGGAGCGATCTCACCAGTGTAAGCACCCTTGTCTTCGAAGTACATATTCTCAGCAGCAACTGCTACCTTGGATCCCTTGACAGCTTCAACAACCGGAACGATATCGATAGCCGGAACGCCGTAAACGACATCAACGTCATCGCTCTCTACAAGCGGAGCAAGTGTCTTTACCAGCTCAACAGCCTCGCTCGGTGTCATGTTCATTTTCCAGTTACCAGCAACAATTTTTCTTCTTGCCATGGTTGGCCTCCTTTAATGATTAATATCTCCATTTTGCGCCTGTAATGCGCGCTCACTTAGATCAGTATACCACGGTTTTATGCAATTCGCATCTGTGGATTTCCAAATCTTATATATAATTCAACAATTCCATAAGCAGGTACTCTGAGACGGCCGGTACTTGCTGAACAGGATTCCATCCTGTGAAGCTTATGTACCGCTGCCAGTCGAAGGTAGCGAAAGCGTGCCTGCGATGGAATGTTGAATTACTATATTTAATATCTGTTTAACATTACTTGTCGTCCGCTGCTGCGACACCCGGAAGTTCCTTGCCCTCAAGGAATTCAAGGGATGCGCCGCCGCCTGTGGAAATATGACTCATCTTGTCACCGAATCCAAGCTGGTTGACAGCTGCCGCGGAGTCGCCGCCGCCGATGATGGTTGTTGCATCTGTATCAGCCAGCGCCTTTGCGACTGCAATGGTTCCTGCTGCCAGTGTCGGGTTCTCAAATACGCCCATCGGTCCGTTCCAGACAACGGTCTTTGCGTTCTTGACAGCATTAGCGTACAGCTCAGCCGTCTTCGGTCCGATATCAAGGCCTTCCATGTCTGCCGGAATCGCATCTGCATCAACAGCGGATACTTCAATCGGTCCGTCAATCGGATTCGGGAAGGATGCTGCGACGGTTGTGTCGATCGGCAGAAGCAGTTCCTTGCCGAGATCCGCTGCCTTCTTGATCATCTCAAGGCAGTAGTCGATCTTCGTATCATCTACCAGAGAATTTCCGACTTCTTTGCCCTGTGCCTTCATAAAGGTGTAAGCCATTCCGCCGCCGATGATCAGAGTATCGCACTTCTCAAGCAGATTGGAAATAACATTCAGCTTATCTGCAACCTTTGCACCGCCCAGGATTGCGACAAACGGGCGAACCGGATTTTCGACGGCATTGCCGAGGAAATCGATTTCCTTCTGCATCAGGTAGCCGACTGCGCAGGTATCCACATATTCTGTGACACCGACATTGGAGCAGTGTGCGCGGTGTGCAGTACCAAATGCGTCGTTGACAAATACATCTGCCAGAGAAGCGAGATCCTTTGAGAATGCCTCTTCATTTTTGGTCTCTTCGATGCGGTAGCGGGTGTTCTCAAGCAGAATCACTTCGCCGTCCTTCATCGCTTCAACTGCGGCTTTCGCATTCGGTCCGACAACTTCCGGATCCGCTGCGAACTTCACTTCCTGTCCGAGCAGCTCTGTAAGACGTGCCGCCACCGGTGCAAGGGACAGCTCCGGCTTCGGCTCACCCTTCGGCTTGCCCATGTGTGAGCAGAGAATAACTTTGCCGCCGTCAGCAATCAGCTTCTTAATGGTCGGAAGCGCTGCGACCAGACGGTTCTCGTCTGTGATAACGCCTTCCTTCATCGGAACGTTGAAATCGCAGCGTACCAGAACGCGCTTGCCCTGTACATTGATATCATCTACGGATTTTTTATTCAGTCCCATGATAATCTCCTTTTTCATTCTTTGATATAATGACTTTTCTGCGCATGGCTCATT
>JAFRGW010000109.1 GCA_017433615.1 Eubacterium sp. | reverse complement strand
GTGCAAGCGGAACCTCCGCGGTCGGAGCATGGGCCGCTTCCCGGTGTCAGACGGCAGATCCGTACCCCTCTTCTTCGCAGGAAACAGCAGGCGGCCGGGAATCTGCGGTTCAGCTGTCACTGCAGGAACCAGGCGGCATCCTTCGCGTAGAAGTAAGCGCGGATGGGGAAATCCGCCTGACAGGAACCGTGCGGGAGAGATAGAAAACGCCCGGACGAAAATATAAAACAGCTGCAGGAACATGCAATTCCTGCAGCTGTTTTTCGAAATGAATAATGGTATGAATGTTTCTGCCGGATTTACTCAAAATATCCGTCTTTTACGTAACCAGTAACGCCATTGTATCTGACGCGAAGCCATCTGCTGTTGCGCCAGGCTTTCTTGACGACGACTTTCTTTCCCTCCGGGATGGTCATGATGATGTTAGAGTCTCTGGAAGTACTTCTGCTGCTGCGAAGATTCAGTCTGTACGCTGTCACTTCTTTATAATTGTTGTTCGTGAAGTAGCCGCCCAGTACATAACAGGTGATGCCATTCCAGCGCACCTGATACCAGTTTCTGGGTTTCCGGTCAAGGACTGTCAGCGTTGTTCCCTTCGGCAGACGCTTGATAACGCTGGTGCTCTTGAGATTCATTGCACTGCGGATCTTTACCCAGCGTTTTGTAACCTTTGTTACCGACTTGCCGTAAGTCTGTGTGGAAGAGGAACGGTTGCTCATGCGGGAGGTGTCTGTTGTGAAATGACCGCCCACAATATAGCCTCTTGTCCGGCCGTTATAGAGGATATAGTACCACTGGTTAGAGTAGTTCCGAATCACACCGACCTGAGCGCCCTTCGGTACCAGTCCGATAATATTGGACGATGATGCCGTGCTCATGGAACTGCGGAGATTCAGGCTTTCCGCCATGGTATAGACGCCGATGATGTTGTCCCCGGTTGTGGGGGTAACAGTCGACGAAGGTGTATAGGACGGTCTGTTGCTGGTGTTGCCATAGAAGTATTCCTCATAGACCCAGCCGATCTTGCCATTGTAGGCAACCTTGTACCAGCCCTTCTGATAGTCATAATACTGGACGCGCACATTTGCCGGAAGAACTGTAATAACATCTGCCTTTGTGTCATAGCTCTTGCGCATATTGACGGCTGCGTTTGTTGTTTTGTAAGATGCCGCATAGACTTTTTCTGCCTGTATGCCGGGAAGTGCAATGCCGGCCGGAGCGATGAGTCCGAGCGTCAGCACGGCGATCAGGCAGGCCAGAATAAAGGTTCTTCTTTTTAAATGCTTTTTCATAGGATCCTCCTTATCAAATACCGGTATTTGTATGTCTGTCAGGTATCTTTTTAATGATCACAAGATGCCGGTATTGTTATTCTTCAACATACGGTGTGCGTACGGTGACAAGCTTGGATTTACCGGATTTGATCCAGCCGAGTTTGCCGGATTTTGTTCTGACACGGAGATAAATCTGTTTGTTCAGGACTTTCATTTTTGTAATCTTAAACTGTTTGCCTTTTGCAATAGAGAATGCTTTTGCGGAAGAACCCGCTTCTTTGTAGGCAGTGATTTTCTTCTTTGCTGTAAAGTAGCTGACAAGTTTTCCATCTTTATCACGCGGTGTGGAAACTGCCTTGGCAGTGGCGGTACTGAGCGTAAATTTTCCATTTTGATACTTCAGCTTCAGACCACTGAAATTGACCTGGCCGACGGACTTTGTTGCAAGCGTTCCGCCGAGATAAATGGTATTGCCTTTCACTTTGCGTGCTTCGAGATAAGAACACTCTGTACCGGTATCGGCAAAATCATTCTGAAGCAGTGTCTTTTTATTGAACAGAGAGGAGTAGTCCAGGATCTTTTTCAGCTTGTTGTTTTTGACCTGGTACAGGCCGCATTTCAGCGTCAGGGCTCTCCAGTCATCTGTTTCGATTTCCAGGAAATCTTTACCACCGGCACTTACGACCGTGACCCATGCCCATTTTCCATCCATAAACTCCCATTTATTGATACGCTTTCCGTTGACCTTCAGGATCTGCTGCATCTTTTGTTCATTCCACTCATAGGAAACGGTATCCTTCTTGCCGTCCCCGGTGACATCATATTTCTTTGTCTGCGTCGGCGGCATGCCTTCGTAGAAATCAAAAATGCCGTTCTGTCCGTTGGAAGCAAAGACTGAGACACAGCCAAGTCCCATCAGTAAGATCAGCAGCAAAACAGTTGCCTTGAATAATCGCTTCATATATGTACCTCCTGATCCCTAAAAAAATAAAACATACTTTCTGTCATTATAGCACAGAAAATTTCAAAATTACACATAAGTTTTCAGACAAAAAAGCCAAAACAAAAACCGGAGCCTCTGTTTCCAGAGCCTCCGGCTGCGTGAGCTGCTAACCAGACTCGAACTGGTGACCTCATCCTTACCAAGGATGCGCACTACCGCCTGTGCTATAGCAGCATATCTAAATGTACCGCGATCCGCGACTATTGAATTCTATCAGACACATTCAGTGGTGTCAAGAGAACGTTGCAAATTTCCGGACGGTTTTTTTGCTTGCATTCAATTTGGCACCATGCTATACTGTGTGAAACCATTGAAGAAGAGTAAGTACGTTTTACCTCTGACTGCAAAGAGAGCCGCGGGTGGTGGGATCGCGGCGTGTCATGTGAGACAGAATGGACTTCCGAGGGCGAACCGAACGGGAAACAAGTAGGGGAGACGGAGCAGACACTCCGTTAACAAATGTCAGCGTATTATCCGCAACTTTAGAAGTACGCAGCAGCATCTATGTTTGACTTGAAACAGCGGCGGAACCGGAAATTGTGAGATGTACGCGCAGAGTGGGCACGTATGTGTCAAGCCGGGTGGCACCGCAGGATGAATGAATATCAGTCCTGTCCCAGCAGTTTTGGGACAGGACTTTTTTGCGTGATAAGTCCCGTCTCAAAGCAGAAGCAGCGAGCATGCCTGCATGCAGAGATGCATCTGCAAAGCTGAAGCAGTGGCACACATTTTTAAAATGAAAGGAGAAAACAATGGCTACTGACGCAAAGAAGATCCCGTACAAGATTTACCTTGAGGAAAATGAGATCCCGACCAGCTGGTACAACATGCGCGCCGATATGAAGAACAAACCGGCGCCGCTCATCCATCCGGGCACCCTTCAGCCGCTGAAGTTTGGAGATATGCAGCCGATTTTCTGCGACGAGCTGATCAGACAGGAACTGGACGACGAGACGGCTTATATTCCGATTCCGGAACCGATTCAGGATTTCTACAAAATGTACCGTCCTTCACCGCTGACACACGCAGTATTTCTGGAAGAGGCCCTGGGAACACCGGCGCATATTTACTATAAATTTGAGGGAAATAACACCTCCGGCAGTCATAAGCTCAATTCTGCAATCGCACAGGCATATTATGCGAAAGAGCAGGGACTGAAGGGCGTGACGACGGAGACAGGTGCAGGCCAGTGGGGCACCGCACTGTCTATGGCGTGTTCCTTCTTTGACATCGACTGCAAGGTCTACATGGTCAAGGTTTCCTACGAGCAGAAGCCGTTCCGGCGGGAAGTGATGCGTACCTACGGCGCGTCCGTCACACCGTCTCCGTCCATGGATACCAACATCGGCCGCGCCATCAACGCCGAGCATCCGGGAACAACCGGTTCGCTGGGATGTGCGATTTCCGAGGCGGTTGAAGTGGCTACTTCCAATGAAGGATACCGCTATGTTCTGGGCAGCGTGCTCAATCAGGTACTGCTGCATCAGTCCGTTATCGGTCTTGAGACAAAAGCAGCCTGCGACAAATACGGCATCAAACCGGATATCATCATCGGCTGTGCCGGCGGCGGTTCCAACCTCGGCGGCCTGATCGCACCGTTCATGGGCGAGAAACTGCGCGGCGAAGCAGATTACCGCATCATCGCTGTTGAGCCGGCATCCTGCCCGAGCTTCACCCGCGGCAAATTTGTCTATGACTTTGCAGATACCGGAAAAGTCTGCCCGATGGCAAAGATGTACACCCTCGGCCATGACTACATCCCGTCTCCGAACCATGCAGGCGGCCTTCGCTATCACGGCATGAGCTCGATTCTCTCCCAGCTGTATCATGACGGCTACATGGAGGCACGCACCGTGGAGCAGACGAAGGTATTTGAGGCAGCAGAGCAGTTTGCACGCGTCGAAGGCATCCTCCCGGCACCGGAATCCAGCCATGCGATCCGCGCAGCAATCGACGAGGCGCTGAAGTGCAAGGAGACCGGCGAAGAGAAGACCATCATCTTCGGCCTGACCGGAACCGGATACTTCGATATGACTGCTTACGAGGCATACAACGACGGCAGAATGAGCGATTATATCCCGACAGACGAAGAACTCGCAGCGAGCTTCGCAAAGATTCCGGACATCGGATTATAATAAGTAAAAATGGGGTGTACCCGCCCATGTTAAGCTGCTGGAAGAATGCAGACCAGAGTGCAGACAGTCACGGCGGCATCTGTACAATCCGGATTTATTCTGGTATCTTATAAATAAGAATCCACCGACACCGGGCGGAGCCATCAGGGTTCTGCCCGGTTCATTTTTTCTCCGGGACACATCGGAGGGGCCGGCAGAATAGGCCCGGAATCTTACGTGTCCGGACGATGACAGGAGGGGTATTTATGAGCGCAGCAGTTATTATTATCATAATTCTGGTTGTGATAGCCATATGGGCGGTCACGGCCTACAACGGTTTCATCAAGGCACGCAACAGCGTGGAAGAAGGTTATTCGACCATGGATGTTTATCTCAAAAAACGGTATGATCTCATCCCGAATCTGGTCGAGACGGTTAAGGGCTATGCGAAGCACGAGAAAGAAACACTGGAGAATCTGACCGCAGCCCGTGCGAAAGTCACCGGCGCCGGTTCAGTAGAAGAGCGGGCACAGGCGGAAAACCAGCTGACCGGCGCACTGAAGACGCTGTTTGCGGTCGCGGAAGCCTATCCGGATCTGAAGGCAAATGCGAATTTCCTGAACCTGCAGAACCAGCTGCAGCAGACAGAGCAGGATATCGCCAACGCGAGAAAGTATTACAATGCAGTTGTAAAGAAATATAACAACAAGTGTGAGATGTTCCCGAGCAGCATCATTGCCGGTATCTTCCATTTCACAAGAAAGCCGATGTTTGAAGTCGGAAATGCAGCAGAGCGGGAGAACGTACGGGTGCAGTTCTGAGCACCGGAGATCTGCCTATGGATAACGATACAAACAGAAAACAGAATCAGACCGGCCGGGGCGAGATTAAACAGGACCAGGTTATGCAGGACCAGGTTAAACAGAACCAGAGCCAACAGGACCAGAGCCAACAGGATCAGGTAAAACAGGACCGGATCAAGCGCAGAAGGCGGATTTTGGTGCTCATCGTGATTCTTATCGTTGCGCTGCTGATCGCAATGGTACTCACGGTCCGGCCTGCTTTTACTGCGGTCAATTATAATGATTCGGACCCGCTTGATTACATCACGGAACGATTTGACGTACAGGTCGCGGCGACTGAGAAACATGTGTTTCATGTGCGGGAGGAAATCGACGTGGATTTCCGGCAGCCGCATCACGGGATTGAGCGCTATATTCCGTACAGTTCGAAACTCTATACGATTAAACACATCAAGGTCAAAGGCGGAAAAGCCGCTAAGAACACGTCCTGGGATTTTGTCGACGAATACCAGGTGGGCGATGTCGGGCTCCGAATCGGCGATGAAGATAAAACGTTAACCGGCGCACAGCATTATGAAATCAGCTATGACCTGGTCTGTAACGAGGACGATGACAAATCAGCGGATTATCTGAGTATTGACCTGCTCCCGACCGGATGGGGGACATCGATCCGCGAGGCGGATCTTACGATGACGCTGCCCAAAGCGATTGATCCGGCCGTGCTGCAGGTTTATGCTGGGCAGTACGGTGATGAAGCAATCGCCGGGAGTGCGGCGGACACCGGAAGCACAGGCTCTTCTGACGCAGATACCGGTGCGCAGGCCTGGACACTTAACAATGGAACAGAATTCCACATGCATGTGACGGACAGCCCGAAGGGATCTGGCGTGACGCTGCAGGCGGAACTGCCGGACGGATACTGGGTCGGCGCAAGAAATAATACGCTGTCGTTGTATCTGCTGCTGATCTGTCTGATCGGATGTCCGCTTGTGGCGGCAGTTCTGTGGTTCCGGTTCGGACGGGATCCGGAAATTGTCCAGACAGTCGAATTTGAGCCGCCGGAGGGTCTGACACCTGCGGAACTCGGGTATGTGATCGATGGTCATGTTGATAAGGCCGACATGTCCTCGATGCTGATGTATTATGCAGCAAGAGGGTATCTCGGCATTTATGAAAAGAAGAAAAAAGAATATGAACTGCGCGAACTGAAGAAACCGGAGCCGGATGATGAAAAACAATTTGCCCGGACCCTGTTCAGCGGGATCTTTTCCGGTAAAAAGCGGAAAAATGTCGACGGAATGGAGATCCGGACGACAAATCTGAACAAGCTTCCCGCAGATTACGGAAAGAAACTGGCGACGGCAGAGTTCCAGCTGCAGGGAGAATATACCGGGGAAAATGCACTCCATACGGAAGCTTCAAAGACGTGCCGTGTGATTTCTATTCTGCTGGTTCTGGGAAATCTGGTATTTGTGACACTGCTCGCAGATATCTTTTCCTTCCGGAACGGAATGCGGTGGAATCTTATTTTCCTGCTGCCGCTGGCAGCGGGCGGCGCATGGCTGGCAATCCATTCCTTCGATGTCAGGCGCTCACGCGGCCGTGTAAAAACACTGCTGTTTGAAGTACTCGGATGGGTGCTTTATGGAGTGGCGTTTCTGGTAACTGTCACGACGCTGAAGTTTGTGGCAGAGCGGGTGACCGTGACCGGAAGCGGACCGCTGGCAGGAATCGCCGGATCTCACGGCATTCTGGTGCTGCTGCTCGCGGGATCGATGTTTGCCACCTTGTTTTTTGCGATCATTATGCGGGCGCGCACAGAGTCGAGCGCCGTGCTGGTGGGGAAGATCCTTGGCTTCCGGAACTTTATACAGACGGCAGAGATCGACCGTCTGCGTGTTCTGCAGGACAGCGATCCGAATTACTTCTTCCGGATCATGCCGTACGCCTATGCAATGGGACTCGGCGCGCGGTGGGCGAAGAAATTCACCGATATCAAAGTTGAGCGGCCGCCGTGGTACAGCACCTATGACGGCGGCATCTGGGTGTTTTCACCGCTCTGGTATCATAACTTCACCCAGACAACGACCCGAAGTTATGCAGGCAGCTTCTCCAACATACCAGATTCCGGTTCACACGGAAGCTTTTCCGGCGGCGGCAGCTTCTCCGGCGGCGGATTCTCCGGAGGAGGCTTCGGCGGAGGAGGCGGAGGCGCGTGGTAACTTCCGTGCGCGGTGCGCGAGGAGCTTGCGGACGCGGTGCGCGCGCGACACCCATTTCTGCGCGGTGCCAATTGAAATTTATCAGCACTCGAACACTACGAGTGCTGATTTTTTCTTGACTTTCTTTTTCTGCAGGTCTAATATATGTATTTATGAGGAGACAGGGACAAATATCTGTCTCCGACGAATTCTATCTGAGGCAGGAGACAGATATTTGTCCCTGTCTCTGCTAAAAGGAGTGTGAAGACATGGAACTGCAGCGTGGCAATCTTTCAATTAATAGTGAAAATATTTTCCCGATTATCAAGAAATGGATGTATTCCGATCAGGATATTTTTGTACGTGAGCTGATCTCGAATGCATGTGATGCGATTACGAAGCGCAGAAAGCTGGATGCAATCGGCGAGAAGCATCTGCCGGACGATTATAAGGCAGCCATTCATGTGATCGTGGATGACAAGGAGAAGACCCTGACTTTTATCGACAACGGTCTGGGCATGACTGCTGAGGAAGTCCAGAAAGATATTACAGACATCGCATTTTCCGGTGCGACAGAATTCCTTGAAAAATACAAAGACAAGGCAGATCAGGATCAGATTATCGGACATTTCGGCCTTGGATTTTATTCTGCTTTCATGGTCGCAGATCAGGTTGACATTGATACCCTTTCCTTCCAGGACGGCGCGGAAGCAGTCCACTGGGAGTGCGACGGCAGCACAGAGTATGCCATGGGCGGCGGCGACTGGGAAGAGGTCGGCACCATGGTCACCCTGCACCTGAATGAGGACAGCCTGGAGTATGCCAATGAATACCGCGTGCGCAGTGTGCTTGAGAAATACTGTGCATTTATGCCGTATGAGATTTTCCTGACAAAGGCAAATGCCGAGCCGGAATATGAGACGGTCGATGAGGCAGATCTGCGCGACGATGATGAGATTGTTGAGCGCATCACAGTTCCGGCGAAGACGGAAGAGAAGGAAAAGGAAGACGGCACCAAAGAGACCGT
>JAFRGW010000108.1 GCA_017433615.1 Eubacterium sp. | reverse complement strand
GCCGAGTCTTGTGTTCTTTGAGGAGGATCTGAGCGGCAGAAACGGCCCGCTTATTTCCCCGGAGCTGTTCGAAGAATTTATGACACCATATTATAAGCAGATCATTCCGTTTCTGAAGGAGCACGGCGTTGCAAATGTATTTATGGATACAGACGGTGACTTTCGGATTATCATTCCGGCGGCGCTGGAAGCAGGTATCGAAGGCTTCCTGCCGATTGATGTGAATGCGGGTGTGGATATCGTAGCGCTGCGGGAAGATTATCCGAAGTTGAAGTTCTTCGGCGGATTCAACAAGCTGAGTATTATTGACGGACCGGAAGCGATAGAAACAGAACTGGAACGTCTGACGCCGGTGATTCGGCAGGGAGGCTGTATTATCTGTACAGATCACCAGGCGGCACCGGACACAACACTGGAAAACTATCGTTACTATGTGAGAAGACTGAAAGAGACCGTCGCGCAGTACAGGAATGAAAATGTGAAAATCGGGTGACAGAAGATAAGATAAGCCTGCCGCATGAAGATGCTTCATGCGGCAGCTTTTTTATATGATTTTGCTCAAGTTGACAAGTACATTCATATGCCAGTAAAATAAACAAATATCGGCATTGTACAGGTTTCCGCCAAATATCAGACACATACTGAAAAAAGCACGTGGAGTATCCTGAGATGTTTCAGAAGGTTTACGCAGTTTATTTCAGCCCGACAGGAAATACAAAAGTACTGACAGAGACACTTGCAGAACAGCTCGCAGTCAGCTATGATGTACCGTGCGAAGTGATTGATTTTACACGCCCGCAGGCACGGACTGCCCCGGAGAATACAGGAAGGGTACCGGCGGGGACGGACGGGAATCGTTTTTCACAACAATATACATTCACGCCTGATGATCTTGTGGTGTTCGGGATGCCGACCTACGCAGGAAAGCTCCCGAATAAAATACTGCCGTTTGTAAAATCCGGATTTGCCGGGAACGGCGCAGCGACTGTCGCACTTGTGACATTCGGGAACAGGAGTTTTGATCATGCGCTGGCTGAATTATGTGCATGTCTCAAAGCGGATGGCTTCCGGACAATCGGAGCCGGTGCATTTGCTGCACAGCATGCATTTGCCTGGGACGAGAAGGCGCCGGCATTCCGTGAAGTTTACAGGCAGTATTTAGAACATGAAAAAGCGGATGTCTTTGCCGGAAAAGCGCAGGCGGCAGCTGCCGGTACAGAAGACCTGAGGACGGAAGATCGGCGGACAGCTATGCCCGGATCCGGGCGGCCGGATCAACGGGATCTTAACGAACTGAAAGCATTTGGAAAGGCAATTCTGAAGAAAATAACAGAGGGGTCTGCCATTCCCGGGAACGATACTGCATTGTCTGAAACAGAGCGTCAATCCGTCAGCGTACCGGGCGCAGCCGATGCGCCTTACTACATACCGTATGGTCTGGACGGAAAGCCGAAGAATTTTCTGAAAGCAAAGCCGGTGACGGATCCGGGAAGGTGTACCGGGTGCGGCACATGCGCGGCGGTCTGCCCGATGGGCTCCATTACAGAAAGAGACGGCAGGCGGGAGACGACGGGGATCTGCATCAAATGTCATGCATGTGTCAAAGCATGTCCCGAAGGTGCAAGATATTTCGATGACGCAGCGTATTTATCGCATCGTGCGATGCTTGTCCGGGATTATAACAGGCGGCGTGAGCCGTTCTGGACTGTATGAGAAACAGAATGGAATGTGGTAAAGATTATCTGAACAGAACCAGGTCAGGGGTTGGAAATTGTTTCGTATTTTAGGAGGAAATGTGATGAACGAAGTTATCAAAGCAATGGTGGAACGCAGATCTATTCGTAAATTTAAGGCTGAGATTCCGACAAAAGACGAATTGAACCAGATTATCGAGGCAGGTCTTTACGCGGCAAGCGGCCAGGGAAAGCAGGATCCGATCATTGTGGCAGTGACCAATCAGGAACTGCGCAACAAAATCGCAGCTGATAACTGTAAAATCGGCGGCTGGGACGAAGGATTTGATCCTTTTTACGGAGCACCTGCCATGCTGATTGTTCTGTCCGGAAAGGACTGGAAGAACCGGGTTTATGACGGAAGTCTTGTGATCGGCAATATGATGCTGGCAGCACATTCTATGGGCCTGGGAAGCATCTGGATCCACAGGGCGAAAGAAGAATTTGAGATGGACGATTACAAAAAGCTCCTGGCTGATCTCGGCATTGAAGGCGAGTGGGAAGGCATCGGACACTGTGCGGTCGGCTACATGGACTGCGAGAATCCGCCGGCGCCGGCGCGTAAGGAAGGCAGAGTATACTGGGCTGAATAATTTCCCGGTGAATATAGTCGCAAACGGCTGATGTCACATGATTTTACGGTTGCGGGGAGATGAAAAATCTGAGCGGGCTGATCATCTGGAGTGTTTTGGGAATTCTGTGTATCATATATGGCCTGATCGTGAGCCGCACAGGCAGTGGAACAGGCTTTTTTCTGGTGTGGATCGCGCTTGGAATTCTGGCGCTTCTTCTGGCAGCCGCATGCAGGATGCAGATCTGGAGCAGACTGCCGGGAATCCTGCGTACAGCAGCAATGATTCTGTTGCTTGTATTTCTGGCTGTTTTCACGATTGTACAGGGGAAAATCGTCAGCAGATTTCACAGCGCAGGGAAACCGGACCTGGACGTTGTGATTGTTCTCGGCGCGCAGGTATATGATTACGGCCCCAGCCGTGTTTTAAGAAACAGACTGGACACGGCAGCGGCGTACCTGAAAGATAATGAGGGAACCATGTGTATCGTCTCCGGCGGACAGGGTTATAATGAACCTGCTCCGGAGGCGGAAATCATGAAACAATATCTGACGGAGCAGGGAATTGTTCCGGAAAGAATTATTATTGAGAATCAATCCCGGAATACCGTTGAGAACATCCGGCTTTCCATGAAATTAATGGATCCGGAGCAGGATTATACAGGAATTGTGACAAATAACTTTCACGTATACCGGGGCTGTGCGATTGCAGAAAAGACCGGGATCAGACATGTCTGCGGCCTCGCCGCGCCGTCAAACCGGCTTTATCTGCCCAATAATCTGTTGCGGGAATTCTTTGGTGTTGTGAAGGACTGGCTCGCCGGCAATATGGATTTGAAAGATTGATATGCCGATGAATATATAATCCGTGAAACGCAGACGACATTAGTTGTACAGGAAAAGGAGTTATTTCGGTACTTATGAATATGACACAGATTATTACAAAGATTGATGACGTTCTTTATACCTGGTGTCTGATCTATATGCTGGCCGGCGCAGGTATTTTCTTCACGATCCGGACAGGCTTTGTACAGATCCGCATGTTTAAGGATGCGATGCACTGCATGCTGGAACGTAAAGCATCTGACAAGGGCGTTTCTTCTTTTCAGGCACTGATGATCGCAACTGCTTCCCGCGTCGGTACGGGCAATATGGCAGGCGTTGCGACAGCAATTGTGGTCGGCGGTCCGGGTGCGGCATTCTGGATGTGGCTGATGGCGATTCTCGGTGCCTCTTCCGCGTTTGTCGAGAGTACACTGGCACAGATTTATAAAGAAAAAGACGGCGATACCTTCAAAGGCGGTCCGGCATACTATATTGAGAAAGCATTGAACGCACGCTGGCTGGGCATCGTCTTTGCAATCTCTCTGATTGCAACATTTGCATTTGGCTTTAATGGCCTGCAGGCTTATAATATTGTTTCGGCATTTGAATATTATGTGCCGAATTTCGGGGCAAGCAGGATTCCGATGATTGTAGGCATTATTCTTTTTGTGATCACATTGATTCTGTTCTTCGGCGGAACAGATAAAATCAGCTGGGTATCCTCTGTTATGGTTCCGATCATGGCAGGCGTTTATATCGTACTTGGCCTGCTGATTATTGTCCTGAATATCGGTGAGATTCCGGAAATGCTGGTTACGATTTTCAAGTCGGCATTTGATTTCAAAGCGATATTCGGCGGATTTACCGGATCCTGTATGGTGTACGGTATCAAGCGCGGCCTGTTTTCCAATGAGGCCGGCATGGGTTCTGCACCGAATGCATCTGCGTCTGCAGAGGTCACACATCCGGTTAAACAGGGGCTGGCACAGACCATATCCGTTTACATTGATACGCTGCTGATTTGTTCCACAACTGTATTTATTCTGCTGCTGACCGGTGTCTATCAGACAGATTCCACACTCTCCGGAATTCCGCTGATTCAGCAGTCAGTCGCGAAACAGTTCGGACCGTTTGCCATTCATGTGATTACTGCTGCGGTCTGCATGTTTGCCTTTACATCCATCATCGGAAATTATTTCTACGCTGAGGCAAATATCCGTTTTATAACGAAAAGCGACAAGGCGATGGTTGTTTTCAGAATTGCGGCTGCAGCAATGGTTTTCTTCGGAGCGCAGAATAATATTGATGTTGCATGGAGTCTGGCGGACATTACAATGGGTCTGGAGGCGATCGTCAATATCATTGCAATTGTGCTGCTTTCAGGAATTGCCGTGAAAGCACTGAAAGATTATGAGAAGCAGAAGGCAGCGGGTCAGAATCCCGTTTTCTATGAGAAAAATATCGGACTGAACAATACCAGTGTCTGGAAGTGATCGAATGGCGAAAAAGGAATCAAAAACAAATGCGATGCGAATTCTGGAGCGGATGAAGATTCCGTTCACGCATCAGGAATACGAATGTGACGAATTTACAGACGGCAGTTCTACTGCGGACCGGCTCGGTCTGCCGCACGAGCAGGTGTTTAAGACACTGGTTACTGTTGGCGCAGACAAACAGAACTATGTTTTTGTAATTCCCGTCGATGAAGAGCTGGCGCTGAAGAAATGTGCGAAGTCCGTCGGGGCGAAATCTGTGCAGATGATTCATATGAAAGAATTGTTTCCGCTGACAGGTTACGTGCGGGGCGGCTGTACGGCGATCGGTATGAAGAAACAGTTCGTCACAAGGATTGACGAGACGGCACAGCTATTTGATGAGATCTACATCAGCGGCGGCAGGATCGGGTGCCAGATCAGACTCGCACCGGATGATTTCTGTAAGGCTTCCGGGGCGGAATATGCGGAGTTGACGGAGTGAATATAGGGTATTTACTCCGCTTAGAAGGAGTAAGAAAAAATGAATCAGGAAATAAACCTCCGTGCAATGCTGGCGGAGGATTATGATAAAGTGCGTGCACTCTGGGAGTCCATTCACGGATTTGCGATCCGCAGCATCGATGACTCACGGGAGAATATCGTAAGATTTCTGGCGCGCAATACCGGTATCAGTGTGGTTGCGGAGCAGGCCGGGGAGATCGTCGGCGCGATTCTGTGCGGACATGACGGCCGGACAGCGACCTTCTATCATGTGTGTGTTGCAGAATCCTGCAGACGCAACGGGATCGGCAAGCAGATGGTTGTATTCTGCATGAATGCGCTGATCCGGGAAGAAATTAATACCATTTCGCTGGTGGCATTTACGGACAATGACGTCGGCAACCGTTTCTGGAACGGAATCGGCTGGAAGATGCGCTCCGATGTCAATCAGTATGAATTTAAGCTGAACAAGAAAAATGTCATAGCGTTCAATCGATGAGAGGAGAATGATTTACGTGGCAGATCTGACAAAAGAAATCAAACGGCGTCGGACATTTGCAATCATTTCGCATCCGGATGCCGGAAAAACAACATTAACCGAGAAATTCCTCCTTTACGGCGGCGCGATTAATCTCGCCGGATCGGTCAAGGGTAAGGCGACTGCAAGACATGCTGTCTCAGACTGGATGGAGATCGAGAAGCAGCGTGGTATTTCGGTCACTTCATCGGTCATGCAGTTTGAATATGACGGCTATTGCATCAATATTCTTGATACGCCGGGACATCAGGATTTCTCGGAGGATACCTACCGCACGCTGATGGCTGCGGACTCTGCGGTCATGGTGATTGACGGCGGCAAGGGCGTCGAGGCACAGACACGGAAACTGTTCAAAGTCTGTGCGATGCGCCATATTCCGGTGTTTACCTTTATTAACAAGCTGGACCGGGATGCCCGGGATACATTTGATCTGGTCGATGAGGTGGAGAAGGAGCTCGGAATCGCGACCTGTCCGATCAACTGGCCGATCGGATCCGGCAAAAAGTTCCGCGGTGTCTATGACCGCTACTCCAATCAGGTACTGACCTTTTCGGATACAGAAAAGGGGACCAAAGAAGGGTTTGAAGAGAAAATCGCGCTGGATGATCCGCATCTGATGGATGTCATGACAGAGGATGAGAAGGAATTTCTTCTGGAGGAAATCGAGCTGCTGGACGGCGCGTCCGCGGAATTCGATCAGGAACGCGTCAGCCGCGGCGAGCTGTCACCGGTGTTTTTCGGATCAGCGCTGACCAATTTTGGCGTGGAAACATTTCTGGAGCATTTCCTGCAGATGACGGAGACGCCGCTGCCGCGCACATCTGATGAAGGTGAAATCGATCCGCTCGCAAATGATTTTTCTGCATTTGTTTTTAAAATTCAGGCCAACATGAACAAGAATCACCGGGACCGCGTCGCATTTATGCGTGTCTGTTCGGGAAAATTCAATGCAGATAAGGAAATATATCATGTGCAGGGCGATAAGAAAATGCGCCTGCTGCAGCCGCAGCAGATGATGGCAGATGACCGCCATGTTGTATCAGAGGCCTATGCCGGTGATATCATCGGTGTCTTTGATCCCGGCATTTTCGCGATCGGCGACACCATCTGTATGCCCGGCAAAAAATTCCGCTATGAAGGCATTCCGACCTTTGCTCCGGAGCATTTTGCGCGCGTGGCACTGATTGACTCCATGAAGCGAAAGCAGTTTGTCAAGGGAATCCGTCAGATTGCGCAGGAAGGAGCCATTCAGATTTTTCAGGAAATCAAAGGCGGTATGGAGGAGATTATCGTCGGCGTCGTCGGCGTGCTGCAGTTTGATGTCCTGAAATTCCGTCTGGAAAATGAATATAATGTTGATATCCGCCTGGAAACACTTCCGTATGGTTATATCCGCTGGATTACCAATTATCAGGAGATTGATCTCGATAACATCACGGGTACCTCTGATATGAAGATGGTCAAGGATATGCATGACCGTCCGCTGCTGCTGTTTGTCAATGAGTGGAGCGTCGGCATGACGCTGGACCGCAATGAGGATCTGGTGCTGGAGGAGTTCAGCAGAAACTGACAGAGATCAGGTATAGTTGGAAAGATTGTCTGTGATGTGATATACTGAGCAGGAATAGTTTTTGCATGGAGGAAATGCAGCATGGCTGAAGGTAAGAATTTGTTTACAATATACAGTGATGATAAAATCGGCACTGCCAAAATTACGGATGAAGTTCTGGCATGTATCGCGGGACTTGCAGCGACAGAGGTTGACGGTGTTGTTTCGCTCGGCGGCAATATTACCGCGGATAAGATCGGTAAGATCAAGCGGAAACAGATTTTCCGCGGTGTTAAGGTGGATGTGAAGGAGCATGAGGCCAGCGTCCGCGTTATCATTAATGTAAAGTACGGATTCAGTCTGCAGGATACAACGAAGCAGGTGCAGGATCGTATTAAGTCCACGCTTGAAAACATGACAGGACTTTCTGTATCAGATGTCAATGTGAGTGTGGCGGAAGTGATTCTGGACTGAGAAATTGTTCCCGGAAATACAGTTTTATCAATAAAGAGTAATCGGAGAGAACATGAAACGCACAGAGATCAGAGAAGCTGTTTTTATGCTGCTTTTTCTGTCGGAGTTTTATGACAGTGAGCTTCTGCCGGAGCAGATTGATCTGTACATCGGCGGACTGCAGGACGGACGGCTTGAAGAAGTACAGCCGGCAGTTCCCAGAGAGAAGGAAGCAGCCTATATCAGAGAAAAACTGAATGACATTTTACAGCGGAAGCCGGAGATTGACAGACTGCTTGATGAGACAAGTGAAGGCTGGCGTACCGGACGTATGGGCAAGGTTGATCTGAATCTGCTGCGTCTTGCCGTATATGAGATCCGTTTTGATGAGGATATCCCGACCGGCGTCGCGATCAACGAGGCCGTTGAGATTGCCAAGAAATACGGCGGGGATCATTCTGCGTCCTTTGTCAATGGAATCCTCGGAAAGATTGCCAGGATGGAAACGTGAGTAATATATATTCCGTCAGTCAGATAAATGCTTATATCAAAAATATGTTTGCCCAGGATTTTCTGCTGCAGAGACTTTCTGTTTCAGGAGAAGTGAGTAATTGTACCTATCATCGGTCGGGACACATCTATTTCACCCTGAAGGATGCCTCATCGGCAATATCCTGTGTTATGTTTTCCAGTGCGCGCCGCGGACTGGATTTTCGTATGAAAGAAGGAGACCGCGTCGTGGCAACAGGCGCGGTTGATGTATTTGAGCGGGATGGCCGCTATCAGTTCTATGCAAGAAAAATCCAGCTTGCCGGGGCGGGAATCCTCTATGAGAAATTTCTGCGCCTGAAGCAGGAACTGGAGGAAATGGGACTGTTTGACCCGATGTATAAGCAGCCGGTTCCGGCCTACGTCAGAACCCTCGGCATCGTTACTGCGCCGACCGGTGCCGCCATTCAGGATATCCGCAATATTGCCACAAGAAGAAATCCTTATGTACAGCTGATCCTGTATCCGGCGCTGGTACAGGGTGAAGGCGCCGCTGAGAGTATCGTGCGGGGGATCGAAACCCTGGATGCGATGGGTCTTGACTGTATCATTGTCGGAAGAGGCGGCGGCTCCATCGAGGATTTGTGGGCATTTAATGAGCGGGAGGTCGCGCAGGCCGTGTTTGACTGCCGCACACCGGTTATTTCAGCAGTCGGTCATGAGACAGATACAACGATAACGGATTTTGTTGCAGATCTGCGCGCACCGACGCCTTCTGCAGCAGCGGAACTTGCCGTTGCGGATGTCGTGGCAATACTGAACCGGCTGGAGCGGATGGAACGGCGGATTCAGATGGGTATGACCGGAAATCTTCAGCATGCCAGGGAAGCATTGCAGCATCGTATTACAAGATGGAATTATCTCGCACCTGATAAACAGATTGAGCGTTACCGGAAACAGCTGATTGAATATCAGCAGCATATGGAACAGATGCTGACACGTACGCTGGAGCGGGATAAACTGCACATGGAGCGGCTGCAGGAACAGCTGCCGCGGCTGATGCAGGATATCCTGACCGGAAAACGGCATCGGCTTCAGCTGCTGATTAAGAGTTTTGAGGGGCTGTCACCGCTGAACAAACTCAATCAGGGTTATGCCAGAGTTGAGAATACAGAGGGACGCGGAATAACAAGCGTAAAAGAGGTCAGCCCCGGCGATCCGCTGCGGATCTATGTACGGGACGGCCGGATAGATGCCAGAGTAGAGGAGTATACAATATGACACAGGAGCAGAATCAGGATCAGAATCAGACCATGACACTCGAAGAAGCCTTTGAAACTCTGGATGCGCTGGCAGAGCAGCTCGAGAATAAAGATATCTCGCTGGAAGTCTCCTTTCAGGTGTATCAGAAAGGAATGGAGCTGCTGAAGCAGTGCAGTGAGAAGATTGATACGGTGGAAAAGAAGATGCTGCAGGTGAATGCAGACGGGCAGCTTACGGAGTTTTGAGAGGGTGAGTGGGGAGTTACATGTGGTTCCCTGCTCAGATGGAATTCGCAGGAGAACCACATGTAACTCCCCTGGAGGAAGGTGAAATTCGCAGGAGAGACACATGTAAGTCCCCTGCAGATTGTTGTGAAGTGAGAGGATAATATGGATTTTGCGAAGGATTTAAGGAAGAAAACCGCATGGGTGCAGAATGCCGTAGCGGAGTATTTCCCGGACAGCCGCAGCGAGGGGTATGCCGCGCGGCTGGCGGAAGCCATGCATTATTCGCTCTCGGCCGGGGGCAAGCGGATCCGTCCGCTGCTTCTCTATGAGAGCTGCCTGATTCACAGAGCAGATCCGGATAAGGCAAAGCCGTTTATGGCGGCCATCGAGATGATTCATACACATTCGCTGATTCACGATGATCTTCCGGCGCTGGATAATGATGAACTCCGCCGCGGAAAACCCACCTCGCATATGGTGTTTGGTGAGGCCGGAGCGATTCTTGCGGGAGATGCACTGCTGAATCTTGCATATGAAACGGTTCTGAACGCGTTTCCGGACAGTTATGAGGAAGACCGGGCCCTCGCGCCGGCAGGCTGTACGGTTGTGCGTGAGGTCGCAGCAGATCACATGGCGCGCAGATGGCGTGCGCTGAAGATTCTTGCAGAGAAGACCGGGATCCATGGCATGCTGGGCGGCCAGAGTGTTGACGTTGAGAATGATAAGCGCGGCAATCTGAAGCCGGACCGGGCAGCATTGGATTATATTTATGAAAATAAAACAGCAGCTCTGCTGGAGGCGCCGCTGATGATCGGTGCCGTGCTCGGCGGTGCGAATCCTGATGAGATCCGCCGCATGGAGCAGACCGGCAGCAGGCTGGGAGCTGCATTTCAGATCCGGGATGACATTCTGGATCTGACAGCGACAGAAGAAACACTGGGAAAACCTGTAAAGTCTGATTTATCCAATGAAAAACAGACAGTTGTGTCGCTGCTGGGAGGCGTAGAGGAAGCAGAGAGGCTTGTAAAGCAGCTGACAGATGAGGCAATTGCATTTCTTGAGAATGTGCCTGGAGACACTGACTTTCTGAAACAGCTGGTCCTGTATATGGCACTGCGAAACAACTGACAGCGGTAAAATCTGTTACGGCAGATGTGCTGCAGGCACAGGAACAGGCGCTGCATGCAGAGCAGGGAAGGAGAATGATATGCTTGAGCAGATCAATCATCCAAATGACATACAGAAGATTCCGGAAGAAGCACTGCCGAAGCTGGCAAAGGAAATCCGCAGATTTATGATCCAGAAGGTGAGCCGCACAGGCGGTCACCTCGCATCCAATCTTGGCGTTGTGGAATTGACAATCGCACTGCACAGAGTGTATGAATTTCCGAAAGATAAGCTGATCTGGGATGTCGGGCACCAGTGTTATACACACAAGATTCTGACCGGCCGGAAGGATCAGTTTGACATGCTGCGCAAACGCGGCGGCATCAGCGGATTTCCCCGCAGAAGCGAAAGTGACTGCGACAGCTTTGACACCGGACACAGCTCTACATCGATTTCTGCCGGGCTGGGTTATGTTATGGCCAGAGATCTGCGCGGTGACGATTACAGTGTTGTTTCTGTAATCGGAGACGGATCGATTACCGGCGGAATGGCATTTGAGGCATTAAATAATGCGGCACAGCTGAAAACAAACTTTGTGGTCGTGCTCAATGACAATGAGATGTCTATTTCTCCGAATGTCGGCGGCATGTCAGAATATCTGAGTAAGGTCCGGACATCTTCAGCTTATACAGATCTGAAAATGGGCGTCAGCACGGCACTTGAAAAAATACCGCGTGTTGGCGACAGGATGATCAATGCAATCCGCCATGCCAAGAGCGGAATCAAACAGCTTGTAATTCCGGGCATGCTGTTCGAAGATATGGGATTTACGTATCTGGGGCCGATCGACGGGCATAATATCCCGCTGATGATCAAGGTGCTGAATACGGCAAAGAAGTTTAACGGTCCGGTGCTGGTTCATGTTCTGACCGAAAAGGGCAAGGGATACGCGCCGGCGGTACGGCATCCTTCCAGATTTCACGGTACCGGCCCCTTCGATGCAAAAAACGGACTGCCGCTTTCAGAGAGTAATCCGACTTATTCCGATGTTTTTTCAACGGTTATGCGCAAACTCGGCACACGCAGACAGGATGTGGTCGCTGTTACAGCAGCCATGACAGAGGGGACAGGCCTCAAGCGGTTTGCCAATCTTTATCCGGAGCGGACATTTGACGTCGGGATTGCAGAAGGACATGCAGTGACCTTTGCGGCGGGACTCGCACTGGGCGGTCTGGTTCCGGTGGTTGCTGTTTATTCATCGTTTCTGCAGCGTGGATATGATCAGATCATGGAAGATGTCTGTATGCAGAAACTGCATGTCGTATTCGTGCTGGACCGCGCAGGGCTGGTCGGTGCGGATGGCAGGACACACAATGGCTGTTTTGATCTTTCTTACCTGTCGATGCTGCCGGATATGACGGTTATGGCACCGAAAAATTACTGGGAATTATCCGATATGGTAAAATATGCCGTTGATTTTGACGGCCCGGTCGCGATTCGCTATCCGAGAGGGGAAGCTTATGGCGGTCTGACGTATCACCGCGCACCGATCGAGCAGGGAAAAGCGGAAGTGATCGAACAGGGGGGAAACGTGGCAATTCTCGCAGTCGGCGCAATGGTAAAGACGGCGCTGGCAGTAACAAGGCGCCTGAAAAAAGAAGGTCTTGATGCCACGCTGGTAAATATGCGGTTTGTAAAACCGCTGGATACAGAACTTCTCCGGGAATTGTCCGAAACACATGATGTTTTCTTCACAATCGAGGAGAATGTTCAGACGGGCGGTTTTGGACAGCAGGTTCTGGCGTATGCCAATGCGGAACACCTGCCGGTGCAGGTTGAGATCGCCGCGATTCCGGATACATTTGTAGGACACGGCGATGTTGCGTCGCAGCAGAAACTGGCCGGTATTGATGAGGATACGGTCTATGAGAGGATCATGGCATTATGGCAAAAGAACGATTAGATGTTCTGGTGGTGGAACGCGGCTTTGCCGGATCCCGCGAAAAGGCGAAAGCACTGATAATGGCCGGCGAAATCTTTGTTGACGGCCAGAAGGAAGATAAGGCAGGCATGAAGTTCAGCACGGAGGCAGCGATTGAGTATCGCGGCAATCCGATCCCGTATGTGGGACGCGGCGGTCTGAAACTGGAGAAAGCGCTTGCTGTATTTGCGCCGGATCTGACAGGACGCGTCTGTATGGATGTAGGCGCGTCAACAGGTGGTTTTACAGACTGTATGCTGCAGAACGGTGCCGCAAAAGTCTACTCGGTGGATGTCGGGCGGGGCCAGCTGGCATGGAAACTCCGGGAGGATCCCAGAGTTGTCTGCATGGAGAAGACGAACATCCGGTATCTGACGGCAGAGTCGATCGAAGAACGTCCGTCATTTGTATCAATTGATGTTTCTTTTATTTCCCTGACAAAAGTTCTGCAGCCGGTCCGCGAATTGATGACAGAGACAGGTGAAACTGTCTGTCTGGTGAAACCGCAGTTTGAAGCCGGGCGGGAAAAGGTCGGCAAGAAAGGTGTTGTCAGAGATCCGGCGGTACATGAAGAAGTAATCCGGCAGGTTGCGCTGTATGCGGAATCGATTGGATTTACAGTGTGCGGGATTGACTTCTCACCGATCAAAGGGCCGGAAGGCAATATTGAGTACCTGCTGTATTTAAAGAAAAACCCGGCGGAAGAGGCCGGGACCGACTGGGAGCATTCTCTGATGCAGGCAGTGAAGCAGTCCCACGAGTCGTTGACATAACAAACGATATTTGATAGAATCAGGAGTATGGTATGCAGCAATTCTATATCATAACCAATACAATCAAAGATCCGGAGCTTACCGTTACAAATTCCATTGTTACGTATCTGCGGCAGCATGGCAGGACCTGTACCTATTGTGCAGAAGGCGGAAGAACGCCTTCTCCGAAGCACCGGTATACCAATCCGGACAGTATTCCGGAAGGAACAGAGTGCATCATCGTGCTGGGCGGCGACGGAACACTGATTCTTTCTGCGACAGATACCATTGACCGGCAGATTCCGCTGCTCGGCATTAATCTGGGGACACTTGGATTCCTCGCAGAAATCGACAGAAATTCGATCTACGATGCGCTGGATCATCTGATAAATGATGATTTCCAGATAGAGCGCCGCATGGTTCTGAATGGAACCGTATATCGGGAGGATCAGGAAATCATCAGTGACGTTGCTCTGAATGATATCGTTATTCGAAAAGATGAAACGCAGGGTATGATCACCGTCAAAAACTATGTAAATGATGCATATTTAAATTCCTATAAGGCGGATGGTATTATTATATCTACACCGACAGGATCCACAGGATACTCCCTGTCAGTCGGCGGCCCGATTATTTCACCGCGCGCAGAGATGATTCTGATGACCCCGCTCGCAGCACATGCGCTGAATACGCGAAGTATCGTACTGCCGGGTGATGAGACAATCAGTGTTGTGATCGGACCGGGACGCGACAACACGACAGAGCACGCTGCAGCCTATTTTGACGGAGATACCAAGATTTCCATGCTGACAGGGGACCGGATTGAAATCAGGCAGGCAGAGCAGGAAGCATTGTTTATCAAAATCAATGATGACAGTTTCCTGGAGACGCTGAGCAGAAAAATGAGAAGCTTTTGATATATAACCGAAACGTGTGTCAGAAACGGAGAATAATATGAAAGCAGAGCGACAGGCGCAGATCCTGCGTCTGATCCGGGAATATGATATTGAAACGCAGGAAGAGCTGGCAGGGAAACTGGAAGAAAGCGGTTTTTCTGTAACACAGGCAACCGTATCGCGGGATATCCGGGAACTCAAACTCACCAAAGTCGGAGAAAAAGGGAGCGGATCCCATTACTCGATTGCGCGGCAGGAGGAACCGGATGAGACAGGAAGATATATTCGCGTGCTGAAGGATTCCGTACAGTCGATGGCTGCGGCGGATAACATTCTGGTTGTGCACACAGCATCTGGTATGGCGATGGCTGCTGCCGCTGTTCTGGATGAACTGCAGCTGGAAGAAATTGTCGGATGTATTGCAGGAGACAACACAATCATGTGTGCGACGCACAGCCGGAGTGAAGCGGAACAGGTTATGCGGCGGCTGGAACGGATTATAGGATAAAGAAATGCTTACAAGCTTATATGTGAAAAATCTTGCCCTGATCGATGAAGCAGAAGTTTCATTTGGATCGGGGCTGAATATTCTGACCGGCGAGACCGGCGCCGGCAAATCAATCCTGCTCGGTTCTATCAATCTTGCACTTGGGCAGAAGTTTTCAAAAGACATGATGCGGGAAGGCGCGGATTCTGCACTTGTGGAACTTGTTTTCCAGGTTGAGACAGCGGAGCAGACAGAGCAGCTGAAGGCGCTGGAGATTGAGCCGGAGGACGGACAGCTGATCTTCAGCCGCAAAATCAGAAACGGCCGGACAATGAACCGGATCAACGGTGAGGCCTGTACTGTGGCGCAGTTCCGGGAGGCGGCGTCACTGCTTCTGGAGATTCACGGACAGCATGAGCATCAGACGCTTCTGCAGCGCGGAAAGCAGCTGGAACTTGTCGATGCTTATGCCGGAGAAAACGTTGCTGCGCTGCGTGCACAGACAGCGGAAGCTTACCGCATTTACCAGAAGCTGCAGGAAGAACTTGCCGGTTACCGCCTGAATGAGGCGGAGCGGGAACGTGAAATTTCCTATCTGCAGTTTGCAA
Organism: Eubacterium sp.; assembly: GCA_017433615.1. Classification (GTDB taxonomy): domain Bacteria; phylum Bacillota; class Clostridia; order Lachnospirales; family Lachnospiraceae; genus CADBRN01. The sequence goes on along the minus strand of JAFRGW010000108.1, from coordinate 29,119 downwards.
TCGACGAAATTGATGCTGCCGCACTCACGAAAGGCGAGGAGGAGCAGCTTGAGAAGCAGTATCGTCTGATGGCGAACAGCAGGAAAATCGCGGAAGGCATGAACCTTGCATATCAGTTTACGGGCTCGGATGCGGGGGCCGGAGAGCAGATCTCCCGGGCAATCAGAGAACTTAATGCCGTGTCAGAATATGATGAAGAAATTGCCGGAATGGAACAGACACTGATTGATGCAGAAAGTGTTCTGGAAGATTTCAACCGGGCAGTTTCTTCTTATCTGGATGCATTTACATTTTCAGAAGAAGAATTTCGCCAGACAGAAGAACGTCTGGATCTGATCCGCAGTCTGCAGACGAAGTACGGCAGAACCATAGCGGATGTACTTGCATACCGGGAAGAACAGGCTGCCCGGCTGGATACGCTGCTGCATTTCTCAGAGAAGAAAGCGGAACGTGAGCAGGCTCTTGCGAAGCAGGAGAAGGAGCTCGCTTCGGTATCCGCACAGCTGACTGCTGCCCGGAAGAAAGCGGCAGAGGATTTTTCAGAAGAACTGCGGGCAGCACTTCTTGAACTGAATTTCCTTTCCAATGAATTCGCAATCCAATTTGCAGCATCGGAGCATTATGGGGCAAATGGTACGGATCTTGTTACCTGGATGATCTCCACCAATCCCGGGGAACCATTAAGACCGCTGTCTGATGTGGCTTCCGGCGGTGAACTGTCCCGTATTATGCTGGCGATCCGGACGATCATGGCAGAACGCGGCGGCCGCGGGACACTGATCTTTGATGAGATTGATACCGGGATCAGCGGCAGAACTGCGCAGATGGTTTCTGAGAAGATGGCGCGGATTGCAAGCCATCACCAGGTGATCTGTATTACACATCTTGCACAGATCGCAGCCATGGCCGATCAGCATTTTCTGATAGAAAAGCAGGCAGAAGCCGGCGTCACGCGGACACAGATCCGCGAGCTGGATGCCGGTGATTCCGTCAGAGAGCTGGCGCGGATACTCGGCGGCGCAGCCATAACAGATGCGGCGATGGAGAATGCACGGGAAATGAAGCGCTTGGCGGCAGAATACAGGGAAAAATGAGCCTTCGGGGATTATGATAAGAGGACCCTGGTATTGGAAGAGACATCCATATAAAGAAGTGAGAACCGGGAATATATTTTCCCGGTTCTTTTTTGTTTTCTTAAGTCTGACTTAAGGTATTCCCTTTAAGATATGCATCAGATCAGGTAAACAAAAAAACACAGAACAAAGAGGGGAATTCTGTTATGAAAAATAAAGGCGTTTTTAAACGTGTCGAAACAAAATATCTTATGAACCAGTTTCAGTACCGTGCACTGCGTTCTGAACTGGAGGGCATTGCATGTGTAGATCAGTACGGTGAGACACCGATTTTGAATATCTACTATGATACACCTGACTTCCGGCTGATCCGCACGTCGCTGGACAAGCCACTTTATAAAGAAAAACTCCGGCTGCGCAGCTATGGAACGCCGACGGATGAGAGTACCTCTTTTGTCGAGATCAAGAAAAAATTCCAGGGAGTTGTATACAAACGCCGGGTTCCGATGCGATACGAAGATGCGGTAAGATATCTGGACAGTGACGTGCCGGACAGAAATGATCCGGAAACAGAACGTGCAGGAAATCATCTGAGCGCAGAACAAATCGAAAAACAGCAGAACTGGGGACCGGTGGAACAGCAGATTTCCGGAGAAATCGATTATTTCCGGCAGCGGTACCAAAATCTGAAGCCGCAGATGGTTGTCTCGTATGACAGGATTGCCATGTATGGCGTTGATGATCCGGAACTGCGGATCACATTTGACAGAAATATCAGGTGGCGCACGTTGGACCTGGATTTGCGTCACAGCGGGTACGGACATGCACTGCTGCAGCCGGACCAGTACCTGATGGAGATAAAGATAATGGGTGCAATGCCGCAGAAGCTGGCAAATATTTTAAGCCGCCTGAAAATATTCAGCGTATCTTATTCCAAGTATGGAAGCGGATACCGCCGGTATTTCCAGTTCCAGACACAGTATCTGATTACACAGATGCTGGAAAATGAGATTGAAGCTGCAGATGAAAGAAGAATGAGAATGAGGGGTGCACAGGCATGAACTTTTTATTTAATACCATTATTGAAAACGGAGCCCTGACGGGAAAAGCATTTTTTATCGCAACATTTGTGTCGCTGGCAGTCGGTCTGTTCATGGCTATGATCTACAGCAGAAATCACAGGTATACCAAGAGTTTTATTGTTTCACTGGTTTTGCTGCCGGCAATTGTACAGATGGTCATTATGCTGGTGAATGGCAACATCGGAGCCGGCGTCGCAGTGGCGGGTGCATTCAGCCTTGTGCGTTTCCGTTCGGCCACCGGAACCAGTCAGGAAATCACCAGTATCTTTCTGGCAATGGCAGTCGGTCTTGCAACGGGAATGGGTTATATTGCGATCGCAGTGGTGTTTGCGGTGATCATTACCCTGGTAAATTATGTTCTGAATATGACGCGGTTCGGAGAGCATGGAACAGATCAGAGGGTCTTAAGAATTACGATTCCGGAGGATCTGGATTTCGAGGGACTTTTTGAAGATCTGCTGGAGAATTTTACGGTCAGTCATGATCTGGCAGAGGTGAAAACCAGCAACATGGGCAGCCTTTACAAGCTGGAATATAACGTGATCTTCAGACCTGAAATATCGATAAAAGAGCTGATGGATCAGATCCGGCAGCGCAATGGCAATCTGGAGGTTTCCTGCAGCAGACCGGTGACAGCGCTGGATGAGCTGTAAGATTTGGTTTTGGATACAGGGCGTTTGCCACAACAATGTATCACAGGCGCGCTCGATCAGGAGGAAATGACAAATGAAAAAAGCAGTTATGTTTTTTACAATAATATGCATGCTGACAATGGCAGCGGCAGGCTGCGGCTCAGCAGAAAACAAGGTGACGGTTTCGTCTGCGGCTTCTTCAGCAGTTTCTGCTGCAGCGGACAGTTCCGCGGATTCAGAGGATACAGCTGCCGATGCTGACACAGACGCTTCAGATTCAGGGAACGGATCAGAACAAACTGATTCTGCGGGAACCGAAGGCAGTGCGGATGCGAAAAATGCAGCATCCGGGGACACAACGAGTCTGGTTACGCCGGTTGAATCACTGGATCTGACTGACATGTTCTCGAAGCGGGATCAGGATGCATCTTATGATGAAAGCAGTTCCACTAAGATTACGCTGAATGGAACGGCTGCGGAGGTGGCAGGAAGCGGTGCGGCCGCAGACGGATCTGTGATTTCGATCACAGAAGAGGGAACCTACATAGTCAGCGGAACACTGACAGACGGGCAGATTGTTGTAGATGCCGATGAGAATGCAAAGATTCAGATTGTCCTGGATCAGGCAGAAATTACAAATGATGACAGCGCCTGTATTCTGGTCCTTTCGGCAGATAAAGTATTTGTAACACTTGCTGACGGAACGACAAATACACTTTCGGATACAGGTGATGCCTATACGCAGGAAAGCGATGAATACACTGTGGACGGCGTGATTTTCAGCCGCGAAGATCTTACTTTGAACGGAAGCGGTACGCTGGTGGTAAATGCAAATTATAAACATGCAGTTGTCAGTAAAGATGATCTGGTTGTTGCCGGCGGCACCTGTGAAATCACTGCGAAAAACAAGGGGCTGGCAGGAAAGGACTCTGTCCGTATTCTGGACGGCACGGTCAATATCACATCAGAGGATGACGCAATTCATACCAGCAACGCAGAAGATGCAGGCAAGGGATTTGTCTACATCGAAGGCGGAACACTGACGCTGGCAGCCGGAGACGACGGAATCCATGCTGAGACGGCGCTGATTATTGCGGGCGGAAGTATCGATGTGACAAAGAGCTATGAAGGACTCGAAGGTGCATCGATTGATATCATGGATGGAACAGTCAATGTTGTTGCCAGTGATGACGGTATGAACGCTTCGATTTCAGACGGTGATTCCGACAAAACAGACGGTGTGGAAAATGACGGATTTATGTTCCGGGATCAGGATGTGCAGGGGCAGGATGGAACTGCAGAACAGGATCAGGATGGAACCGCAGAACAGGATCAGAATGGAACTGCAGAACAGGGTCAGGACTACACGACAGTACAGAACAATCTGACCGCACAGGGCGGCCGCGGCGGCATGGGCGGTGGCGGCATGATGGATGCACAGCCGGCAGCATACCTGAAGATCAGCGGCGGAACCGTCCATGTCAATGCAGAGGGCGACGGGCTGGACTCCAACGGTATGTTGTACATTGCAGGCGGTACAACAACTGTTTCAGGACCGACCAACAGCGGCAATGGTGCACTGGACTATGGGACCGGCGCAGAGATTACGGGCGGCACAATTGTTGCAGCCGGCAGTCTGGGAATGGCAGAGACATTCAGCGACAGTTCCAGCCAGTATTCTATCATGTACAATCTGGAATCAGCGGTGTCCGAAGGAACAGAAGTGAGCCTGGTGGACAGCGACGGGAATACAGTTCTGACAATGACACCGGAGAAGACTTATCAGTCTGTGATTTTCAGCTCGCCGGAACTGAAAGACGGAACTTACACAATAAAAGCAGGTTCTGCAGAGGAAACAGTTGAAGTTACAGGCGTCGTGACAATGGGTGGTACAGCCGGCGGTATGCATGGCGGCATGGGCGGCGGTTTTGGCGGCCGCGGTCAGATGGGGCAGACAGATGACGGAAGTATGCCGCAGATGAATGACGGCGGCATGCGGGAGATGGACGGTCAGATGCCGGATGGCAGTGACGGAACGATGCCGCAGGGCGGCAGAGGTATGGGCCCTGGCGGAAAAGGCCGCGGCGGTATGCGGCCGCAGGACGGTACAGAAAATATGCAGGGTATGGATGATGCACAGACGCCAGAAAGTACTACAGGTGAATCGCAGAGCACATCAGACACGGTGTGAGGTTAGCCAGTTAATCTACTGGAAATGCCAGATCTGGATATCATCACAGAAGGAGCGTTTCAGAAGAAAAAAAGAACAGCTTCATCTCTAAATGCTTGTCAAATTAGACAAAACGTTATAAACTAGTCATAGCTTTTATGGCGTTTTTGGAAAAACGATATGTATCAAAGAAAGGGAAGGAAATTATGAAAAGCTTCAGCTATGTAATTACTGATAATGAAGGCATCCATGCAAGACCGGCCGGCGAGCTTGTAAAGCTCTGTAAGACCTTCAAGAGCGATATTACAATTGCAAAGGACGGAAAGTCCGGCAAGGCAACCAAGATTCTCTCTGTTATGTCTCTTGGTGCTACAAAGGGAAGCACAGTTGAGTTCACGATTGAAGGTGAAGATGAAGAGACAGCTGCAGCTGCAGTGGAAGCTTTTATGAAAGAGAATCTGTAATTACAATCAAGAAGGAGACAGGGGACGGTTCTCTGTCTCCTGTATTTTTTACAAGAAACAAAAACAGGATGCATTTTCCTCGCAGTTCAGATGAGATTCGCTGCGATGGAAATTGCATCCTGTTTCGTTTAAAAGCCAGTGGAAAAGAGGAGACAGGGAACCGTCCCCTGTCTCCTCTAGACTGCAAGATGTAAAATATTCGTCGCAAGTGTGAAGTACACGAGCAGCGCGACGGCGTCGACAATGGTCGTGATCAGCGGGCTCGCCATGACGGCCGGGTCGAAGCCGATCCGGTTTGCGACCATCGGCAGGACGCAGCCGATTGTCTTTGCAAAGGTAATGACGACAACGAGCGTGATGCACACCACCAGTGCGACGGTCATAGGCAGGCGGTCGACGACCTGCAGTTTGACGAAGTTGGCAGCTGCAAGTGTTACACCGCACATGACTGCGACGCGGATTTCTTTCCACACGACGATAAACAGGCTTCTGAATTCGATTTCATTCAGAGAGAGACCGCGGATGATAGAAACGCTGGCCTGTGAGCCTGCGTTTCCGGCAGTATCCATCAGCATCGGGATATATGCGGTCAGAACAACATAGGCAGACAATGCAGACTCAAACCGTGTGATGATCGAACCGGTGAAGGTGGCTGAGAGCATCAGGAACAGCAGCCACGGGATACGCTTTTTATAGGTATCCAGGATGCCGGTCTTCATGTACGGTTTCTCCGTCGGGATGATCGCGGCCATTTTCTCGATATCCTCAGTTGTCTCTTCCTGCATGATATCGATGATATCGTCGATGGTGATAATGCCGACCAGACGGTTTTCGTGGTCGACGACCGGCATGGCTGTGAAGTCGTATTTCTGGAAGAGACGTGCGGCCTCCTCCTGGTCGGTTGTCGTGTTGATGCTGATGACATTTTCATTCATAATATCGCCGATCAGGGCATCGTTGTCCTGAATCAGCAGATAGCGCAGTGCCACGGTGCCGAGCAGCTGGCGTGTCTCATCCAGCACATAACAGATATTGACGGTTTCTGAGTCGAGACCGATCCGGCGGATGCGCGTGATCGCCTGTTCAACCGTCATGCGTGCCTTCAGATCCATAAATTCGACCGTCATAACAGAACCGGCGGAATCCTCCGGGTACTGAAGCAGCATATTGACATCGTGGCGGGTTTCCGGACTGGCATTGGCAAGCAGCCGCTTGACAACATTTGCCGGCATTTCTTCGAGAACATCGGCAGCATCATCGGCCATCAGGTTGTCGATGATGTTCGATGCTTCGCGTGTAGACAGTGACATGATGATAAACTGCTGTGTATCGTCATCCATCAGCGGGAAGACGTCGGCAACGAGGGACTTGGGCAGAATGCGGAACAGTTTCAGCGATTCCTCATCCTCCAGTCCGTCCATGACTGCAGCGATATCGGCTGGATTCATCTCAAGAGCTTCTTCGCGCAGTTTGCCGTACTGACGGGTTTCCATCAGCCGCAGCAGAAGATCAGCATGATCCTTTTGTTCCTGGGACATGGCAGTTCTCCTTTACATATGTGGTTTTGTGCCGGCAACTTCGCGGATGAAGATCATCGTCATTGGATGATATATAATTCTTTTTCACAAAACCACCTCCCTTCGGAACTGCCGTAACAGATCAGATTATCGGTAAAAGCCGATTAGATTTATTATACGCACTGATGGCGGGAAAGTAAAGAAAGGAATTCAATTCACAGAAGAATTCATATTAGAATTACGGACCGGATTTTTTACACTTGTATGCGCACATGATGGCATTTTATGTTATGATATACCCACGGTTTGCACAAGGATAGCGTTATAATGGAAACAGGCCCCACGGTTTGCATCTAAGACAGCGTCATAATGGAAACAGGCCCCACGGTTTGCATCTAAGACAGCGTTATTTAATGGAATCAAAAAAGCAGAAAGCAGAACAGCTGGTATGGAGATAGAACGAAAATGGAATGTGTCCGGCTGGCCGGATCCGTCTTATGGGCTGGAGATGACAGAAGAATATGAAATGCGGCAGGGATATGTAAATGTACGTCCCACAGTCCGGATCCGCGAGGAGGCAAGGAAGGACGGAGCTACGGCGTACATTCTTTGTCTGAAATCACAGGGTACAATTGCCAGAGATGAAATAGAGATTGAGATTTCCCGTGATAAATTTGAAGATATTGAGAAAATGATCGGGATTCCGCTGATCAGGAAGACGCGGCGGACTTACCTGCTTCCGGATGGTCTGTATCTGGAAGTGAATCATGTAGATGACGGGCTGCCTACAGAATTCTGGTATGCAGAAGTAGAATATGAAAGTCTTGAACAGGCGCGCGCATGGGATCCTGATGCTGCCGGATTATCAGACTATCTGGAGGAAGATGTATCCGAGGAGCCGGGGCAGAGTATGGGAGCATTCTGGGAAGTTACCAGGCTGCAGAAGGATATGTGACAGACGCCGGACTGCCGGATGATGCGAATGTGTCATGCAATCAGGAGCAGCTTCGGCGGGAACCAAGCCCGGGGCTGTCTTCTGATTAAGCTGTGTTTCCGTTTAAACGGGCGTTTACTTGATTTTACTCAGGCTGCGAGGGCAGCTTCAGTGTAAATGGGATCCCCTTATGCAGAACGATCTGCTGATAATAGTAAGTAATGGCTGCTGAAGCACTCATGCCGAGCTGTGTCAGGATGCTCTCCGCACGTTCACGAAGCTCCACATCGATACATGCTTCAACCAGTACGTGGTGTTCATCATTCATAATGTATTTATACTCCTTTTTTGTACTCAGACCGGCGGTGAGATTGAGAGCCGCCGCCGGTGTGAGATCTTTCCGGCAATTCCGGTGTTCTGCCACAATTGTCATTATAGCATCTGAAGGGATTTAAGATAACAATTATTGGCTCTTTAGCGGAAGAAAGTCTAACGGGAGACAATTCTCCGTTATTATCTTACCCGGGCTGTTTTTGCCGGACAGCAGGAAAATGCATCAAAAAACAGAGCACTTCTGCTCTGTTTTTTTGACGAAGGGGCTTATTTATAGTATGATGGATTACAGTGTTAAAGAATACAAGCAGGGAAATTGGAGGTTATGATTTCATGAGACGCGAAACAATGTGTATTCAGGCGGGATATCAGCCAAAGAACGGGGAATCCAGAATGATCCCGATCATCCAGAGTACGACATTCAAATATGATACCAGTGAAGATATGGGCAAGCTGTTTGATCTGCAGGCGGAGGGATATTTCTATACGAGACTGCAGAATCCGACCAATGACATGGTTGCCGCGAAGATTGCAGCGCTTGAGGGAGGTACTGCTGCGATGCTGACGTCTTCCGGACAGGCAGCGAGTTTCTTTTCTGTGTTCAATATTGCCGGAGCAGGTGATCACATTGTTGCTTCTGCGACGATTTACGGCGGAACATTCAATCTGTTTAATGTAACCATGAAGCGCATGGGGATTGATTTCACATTTGTAGATCCCGAATGCTCCGATGAAGAACTGGAAGCGGCTTTCCGGCCGAATACAAAAGCAGTTTTCGGTGAGACAATTGCCAACCCGGCGCTGGTTGTATTTGATATTGAGCGGTTTGCAGATGCCGCACATGCACACGGTGTGCCGCTGATTATCGACAATACATTTGCAACACCGATCAACTGCAGACCGTTTGAGTGGGGCGCAGATATTGTCATTCATTCCACAACAAAATACATGGACGGACATGATACGGCTGTCGGCGGCTGTATCGTAGATTCCGGAAAATTTGACTGGCGTGCCCATGCGGACAAGTATCCGGGACTTACAACACCGGATGAATCTTATCATGGAATCACCTATGTCGATCAGTTCGGTCTGGAGGGCGCTTATATTACCAAAGCGACAGCACAGCTTATGCGTGATTTTGGGGCAATTCAGGCGCCGCAGAACGCATTTTATCTGAACCTCGGACTGGAGTCTCTTGCGGTACGTATGGAACGTCATTGCTCCAATGCGCAGAAAGTTGCAGAGTATCTGCAGCAGAGCGACGCGGTAGAATGGGTCAATTATCCGGGACTTCCGGATAATCCGTATTATGAGCGGGCGAAGAAATACATGCCGGACGGAACGTGCGGCGTCATTTCTTTTGGTGTAAAAGGAGGACGTGCGGCAGCGGAGACATTTATGAAGCATCTGAAGATCGGAATGATTGCGACACATGTTGCAGACGCACATACCTGTGTCCTGCATCCGGCTTCTTCAACACACAGACAGCTCACAGATGAAGAACTTTCTGCAGGCGGTGTTTCTCCGGATCTGATTCGTCTGTCTGTCGGAATCGAGCATGTAGATGATATCATAGAAGATCTTGAGCAGGCACTCGCGTCTGTAAAATAACAGGCATGAATCCGGGTTTCAGTACCGGATTGGGAATATGCATAATCTTCTGCATAATATGATGAATACGATTTTAAACAGAGCAAAGGAGGAATATCATGCAGGTTGTTACAACGAGTTTTATCACGGGTAAAAATCTTTCTACGATCGGAATTGTTCAGGGAAGTACTGTTCATTCCAAAAATCTGGGAAAAGATCTGACGGCAGGTTTTAAGACACTGGTCGGCGGCGAGCTGAAGGCGTACAGTGAGATGCTCGCTGAAGCACGTGCAATTGCCCTGAACCGGATGATCGAACAGGCGGCGACGCTCGGTGCAGACGCGGTCATTGATGTGCGGTTCTCCTCTGCTGCAATTATGCAGGGGGCTGCAGAAGTACTTGCCTACGGAACGGCAGTAAAGTTTGAAGAATAAGGCCCCGCGGATGGAGAGTCTGCACGGCAGGGTTTCCTGAAGTTTAAACAGTGCAGACGCAGGTGTTGTCGGTTGATAATATGAAATAACAAAAATGAGGGAAAAATGGAAACAAGAAAGAAAAGCAATCTGCCGGTTATCATAGCAGCCATTGCAGTTTTGGTTGTATTAGGCGTGGCGGCATCGACGACGAATGCGGAAACAGTTCAGCAGTCCTTCTGGGCGCTGGTTCCGCCGCTGATCGCAATTATTCTGGCGCTGGTCACAAAGGAAGTATACAGTTCGCTGTTTATCGGAATCCTGGCAGGATCCCTGTTTTACTCAGGATTTAGTTTTGAAGGGACGATTACTCATATCTGGCAGGATGGTATTATCACTTCACTGGCAGATTCCTATAATGTCGGTATTCTGGTATTTCTGGTAATACTGGGTGTTATGGTTTCACTGATGAATAAAGCCGGCGGATCCGCAGCATTCGGCCGCTGGGCTTCAACACGGATTAAGACACGTGTCGGCGCACAGCTGGCGACTGTCGCGCTTGGCTGTCTGATTTTTATCGACGACTATTTCAACTGCCTGACAGTCGGAAGCGTTATGCGTCCGGTGACGGACCGCCATCAGGTATCCCGTGCGAAGCTGGCATACCTGATTGATGCGACAGCAGCGCCGGTATGCATCATTGCCCCGGTATCTTCCTGGGCGGCAGCGGTCTCCAGTTCCGTGGAGGGCATGAACGGGTTCTCGGTATTTATCCGTGCGATCCCGTACAATTTCTATGCGTTGTTTACGATTTTGATGATGATTCTTCTGACGGTCATGAAAGCTGATTACGGCCCGATGGCTGTCCACGAACGGAATGCACTCAAAGGTGATCTCTATACGACACCGGACCGGCCGTATGCAAATGCGCAGAGCGATAAGGCAGATACAGATAAGAAAGGGACCGTTGTCGATCTTCTGATCCCGATCATTTCACTGATCGTGTGCTGTATTATCGGTATGATCTACACCGGCGGATTTTTCAGCGGAACAGGTTTTGTCGAGGCATTTGCCAACAGTGATGCATCGGTAGGTCTGGTACTGGGTTCATTCTTTGCATTTGTGATCACAATTGTGCTGTATCTTGCACGGCGTGTAATGAGTTTTCAGGAGTGTATGGAATGTCTTCCGGAAGGGTTTAAGTCCATGGTGCCGGCGATGCTGATTCTTACACTGGCATGGACGCTGAACGGTGTCACCAGCAGTCTCGGTGCCCGTGACTATGTCGCAGGACTTGTGCAGCATGCATCTGAGTCGGGCGGAAGTCTGATTTTGAGTATGCTCCCGGCAATGATTTTCCTCGTAGGATGTTTCCTGGCATTTGCGACCGGTACTTCCTGGGGAACCTTCGGAATTCTGATTCCGATTGTTGTAGCTGCATTTGCAAATCAGCCGGATATGATGATCATCGCGATCTCCGCCTGCATGGCAGGCGCTGTCTGCGGAGATCATTGCTCACCGATCTCTGATACGACAATCATGGCATCGGCCGGAGCGCAGTGCAATCATCTGAATCACGTCAGCACACAGCTGCCATATGCGCTGACAGTCGCAGGCATCTCCTGCGTGACATATGTCGTTGCAGGATTGTCACATAGTGCAGTTATTTCACTGATTGTCGGAGCAGCCCTCCTTGTTTTTGTTCTCTGGCTGTTGAAAAGAACGGTAAAGACAGATGAAGCGGAAATGAAATAAGAGATACTAATGGGACTGCCGTATGTGCAGTCCCGATTTATTACAATAACAAAAACCGCCTCGCGTAAGCGAAGCGGTTTTTACAGGGCTACAAGGATTCGAACCTTGAAATGACGGAGTCAGAGTCCGTTGCCTTACCATTTGGCGATAGCCCTTTATCTGTACAACATGGATGATTATATATGATGTTATTTTAAAATGCAAGCATTTTCTGAAATAAATTGTTTTTTTTTATTTCAGATGATATACTTGCTCCACACGGCGCTGAAGGGCGAAATAATCTCTCTATAATAAGTTAATAAAGCGGAGGGCGCAATGAAATACACATTCGAAAGCAGAGTCAGGTTCAGTGAGGTAGATGACAGAGGCTACCTTTCACTTCCCTCTCTGATCAATTACCTGATGGACTGTGCGACATTCCATGGTGAGGAAGTGGGAGTCGGACTTGACTGGATCGCAGAGCATAAAATGACATGGGTACTGGCTTCATTTCGAATGAAGATTCTGCGCTATCCGAAGTTTAACACAAATATCCGCGTTTCCACATGGGCAACAGCCTTTCGGGGATTTCTCGGTTACCGAGATTTCCTTGTCGAGACAGCAGACGGAGAGCTGCTGGCGTCCGGAAAGTCAGACTGGGTATATATGGATATGAAAGCAAATCAGCCGCTGAATGTAAAGGAGCAGGCGGAAGCTTACGGGATCGAACCGGATCTCGCACTTCCGGAAGATTTCGGAAGACGAAAGATCCGCGTGAAGGATGCGGGTGAGCAGCAGGAACCGTTCATCGTACATGAAAGCAATCTGGATACGAACGGGCATGTCAACAGCGGACAGTACATTCTGCTTGCACAGAATTACCTGCCGCGCAGTTTTGCACCGCAGGCAGTGCGTGCAGAATACAGAAAACAGGCTTATCTCGGAGAGACAATTACACCGGTCGTTCATAATCTGGATAATGGATGTGTGGTTGAACTGCGCAACGTTGACGGGGATCCGTATTTTATCGGTGCATTTACCAGAGAGGATAACGAATGAGCCTTTTGTTGGGAGAAAAACAGAAATTACAGATTATCAAACAGCTGAAATTCGGCGTATATCTGGCAGAATCACAGAATGCCGGCAGGGATGAGCAGGTACTTCTGCCACAGAAGCAGGTGCCGGAAGGGGCAAAGACCGATGATGAACTGACCGTATTTCTTTACCGGGATTCGGACGACCGGATGATCGCGACCACTTCCGATCCGTTTATTCATCTGCATGAGACTGCACTGCTTACGGTAAAAGAAGTTACGCGGATCGGTGCCTTCCTGGACTGGGGGCTTGAACGTGATCTGTTGCTGCCTTACCGCGAGCAGCGCGGGAACGTGAAGGCCGGCGATCAGGTGCTTGCCGCGCTGTATATTGATAAAACCGGACGCCTTGCAGCCACGATGAATGTTTATAAGTATCTGAAATCCCGCGCACCTTATCAGACCGGAGACATGGTAAAGGGACGTGTCTATGAAGTCAGCCGCAATTTCGGCATCTTTGTCGCTGTGGATGACCGGTATTCTGCACTGATTCCGAAGAAAGATGCACAGGGAGTCTACAGGCCGGGAGAAATTCTGCAGCTGCGTGTGACAGAGGTGCGGGAAGACGGACGTCTTTGCCTTTCTGCGCGGCAGAAGGCATATATACAGATCGGCGATGATGCAGATACCATTCTCGAAGCAATCCGGGAGCGCGGCGGTGTCCTTCCGTTTGATGACAAGGCATCGCCGGAGCAGATCAATGAGGTGTTTGGTATGTCCAAGGCCGCGTTCAAGCGGGCAGTGGGACATCTGCTGAAAGAGAAACTCGTTGTCAAAGAGGATGGAAATTTGATAGCACTGTAAATCGGAGTTTGTCGGGTTCGTGTTCAGATCATATGGATCCTTCGAAGGGAGGCCAAAAGTCCCCCAAGCCATCTGATAAGGTTCTCTAAGTGTGCCGCCGATTCGTGATAGATGAACACTCTTAGCCGGCACACTAAGAGAATCTATATCATCTGTCTTGTTGAACTTTTTTGCGGCAATCCCTTCTCAGGAAGCCATTATGATCTTCGCACTTACACGGCTGCAGTATATACTAACGGCTGCTGTTCACTTCAGTTTTGCACTGCGAGCAGCCGCATTGCCAAGTGTAAGCACGACGCAATGTATATTCTCTGTGCGTGACTTTTCGAGGAAATGTTCGGAGAAATTCACACTTATGCCTTAGCATGCAGGCAAACAGTCCAGTGGACTGTTTGATCGCAGATGATGTTGGTGTGCAGGAAATGAGTGGCCGTCTTTCACGAATTTGCTGCACGCCTACAGAATCTTAGTGCGAAGTTCGATGGCATTTCCCGAGGAGCGGACAGAGAATACCATTGTCGTCGTGCGTAGAAAGAGACAACAAACAACTCTACAAACCCCGGTTTGGAAAGGAATAAACCATGAGCTTTGCGCATCTGCATGTACATACGGAATACAGTCTTCTGGATGGTTCCAATAAAATAAAAGAATATGTAGCCCGCGTAAAAGAACTGGGGATGAACAGTGCTGCCATCACGGACCATGGCGTCATGTACGGCTGCATTGATTTTTATAAGGCTGCGCGGGATGCCGGAATCAATCCCGTTATCGGCTGTGAGGTGTATGTGGCGCCGGGTTCACGGTTCGACAAAGAACTGCGCGCTGAGGAGAATCGGTATTACCATCTTGTTCTGCTTGCGGAGAATAACAAAGGCTATGAAAACCTCACCAAAATTGTTTCAAAGGGATTTGTGGACGGGTTTTATTACAAACCACGTGTCGACTATGAGATTCTCGAACAGTATCACGAGGGTATCATAGCGCTCTCGGCATGTCTGGCAGGCGAAGTATCACGTTATCTCAGTCTTCAGCTGTATGATGATGCAAAGAAAGCCGCCCTGCACTACAGGGATATTTTCGGAGAAGGCAACTTCTTTCTTGAGATGCAGGATCACGGGATCGCGGAACAGCAGCTGGTCAACCAGCAGATGCTTCGCCTTTCGCAGGAAACCGGGATCGAACTGGTGGTGACAAATGACTGTCATTATACCTGGGCTTCGGATGCGGATGCACATGATATTCTTCTTTGTCTTCAGACGGGAAAAAAGATTTCGGATGAGAACCGTCTTCGCTATGAGGGCGGACAGTATTATGTGAAATCAGAAGAAGAAATGCGCAGTCTGTTTCCTTATGCACCGCAGGCGCTGGAGAACACACAGAAAATCGCAGACAGGTGCCATGTGGAGATCGAGTTTCATAATCTGAAGCTGCCGAAATTTGATGTCCCTGAAGGGTATTCTTCTTACACGTATCTTGAGGAACTGTGCAGAAAGGGTCTGGAGGCAAACTATCATCCTGTTACAGAAGAGATCGAAAAGCGGCTGCAGTTTGAACTGGATACGATCCGCACAATGGGATTTGTTGATTACTTTCTGATTGTATGGGATTATATCCATTTTGCCAAAGAACACGGAATTATGGTGGGGCCGGGACGCGGCAGCGCAGCCGGAAGCATCGTGGCATATACGCTGGGGATTACCGAACTGGATCCGCTGAAATACAGTCTGCTGTTTGAGCGTTTTCTGAACCCTGAGCGTGTCTCGATGCCTGATATTGACGTGGATTTCTGTTTTGAGCGCCGCGGCGAGGTAATTGACTATGTCGTGCACAAATATGGTGCCGACCGGGTTGTCCAGATCGTGACGTTCGGAACGCTCGCTGCGCGCGGTGTTATCCGGGATGTCGGCCGTGTTCTGGATCTGCCGTATGCGCGGTGTGATACCATTGCCAAGATGATTCCGAATGAACTGAATATTACAATTGACAAAGCGCTTACAATGAATCCGGAGCTCCGGAAAATCTATGACGGCGAAGAGGATGTGCATCATCTGATTGATATGGCAAAACGTCTTGAAGGTCTGCCGCGGCATACCTCCATGCATGCAGCCGGTGTTGTGATTGCATCAAAGCCGGTTGATGAATTTGTCCCGCTTTCCAGAGCAGCAGACGGAACCATTACAACCCAGTATACAATGACAACCCTGGAGGAACTGGGCCTTCTGAAAATGGATTTCCTCGGGCTGCGAACCCTTACCGTTATCCAGAATGCACAGCAGATGGCAGAGCAGTCTTCAGGACATGCCATTGATCTGAATGCGATTGATTACAATGACCCGAAGGTAATGCAGATGATCGGTGCCGGCAAATGTGAGGGTGTATTTCAGCTGGAGTCGGCAGGAATGAAGAGCTTTATGAAGGAACTGAAGCCGACAACGCTTGAAGACATCATTGCAGGTGTTGCACTGTACCGTCCGGGACCAATGGATTTTATTCCGCAGTATATCCGCGGAAAGAAGAATCCGGATCAGGTGCGTTATGAGACACCACAGCTCAAGCCGATTCTGGAGCCGACTTACGGATGCATTGTCTATCAGGAACAGGTTATGCAGATCGTGCGGGAACTGGCCGGATATACCTACGGACGCAGTGACGTGCTGCGGCGTGCCATGTCCAAGAAAAAAGGCAAGGTCATGGAGGAGGAACGCCAGAATTTCGTATACGGCAATCAGGCGCAGGGGGTTCCGGGATGTGTCCGTAACGGGATTGCGGAAGAGACAGCCAATCATATCTATGATGAGATGATTGACTTTGCCAAATATGCATTTAATAAGAGTCACGCGGCAGCCTATGCGATCGTTTCGTACCAGACAGCATGGCTGAAATATTATTACCCGGTAGAATTTATGGCGGCCCTGATGACATCGGTGATTGATAACCCCGGAAAATGTGCGGAGTATATCCTTCACTGCAGGCAGCTGCAGATCGAGATTCTTCCGCCGGATATCAACCGCAGCCGCGGAAATTTCTCGGTTGAGGAAGGAAAGATCCGTTACGGGATGACGGCAATCAAGGGAATCGGAAAACCGGTGATGGAAGCAATCACAGCGGAACGCGATCAGAACGGGCCGTTCCGCAGCCTGCAGAATTTCTGTGAGCGGCTTTCAGCCAGAGAAGTCAATAAGCGGACGCTTGAGAATTTTATCAAGGCGGGTGCATTTGACTGTTTCGGGGCGACGCGTAAGCAGCTGATGCAGGTTTATACGCTGGTGCTGGATCAGGCAAACCGTGAGAAGGCGAATAATCTGACCGGGCAGATGAGCCTTTTTGATCTGCTTCCGGAGGACAACAGGAAGGCACTGGAAATCCGGATGCCTGATGTCGGCGAATTTACAGAGGAAGAAAAGCTGATGTTTGAGCGTGAGGTTACCGGTATTTATATCAGCGGGCATCCACTGAACCGGTATGAAGCACTCTGGAAGAAAAATATTACCGCGGCTTCCCGTGATTTTCAGCTGGATGAGGAATCCGGACATTCTGCAGTGAAGGATGGCAGCCGCGTGGTTGTCGGGGGGATGATTACAGAACGGACGATCAAATATACCCGTGACAACAAAGTTATGGCGTTCCTGACGCTGGAAGATTTGTACGGAACCGTTGAGATTGTAGTATTTCCGAGAAATTATGAGCAGAGCGGATCCTTGCTGGAGGAGGATGCTCGTGTATTTATTGCCGGACGCGTATCGGCGGAGGATGACAAGGCATCCAAGGTGATCCTGGAGCGGGTCATTCCGTTTGATGATATTCCCCGGCAGCTGTGGATTCAGTTTGAAAACCACGCAGCGTATGCTGATAAGCAGAGGATTCTTTCTGATTTTCTCAGAGAATATCCGGAAGATGGAAAAGATGAGTTGATTGTGTATCTGCGTGATGAGAAACAGATGAAGACTGCAGCGGGCCGTGTTCAGATAACGGACACTATGATGTCAAAGCTGATAGAAATATTTGGAGAATTGAATGTGAAATTGGTGCATAAGAGCATACACAAATCATAAAAAAAGATGGTCACATGACAGGTCACATATTGTCTTGACGGATATCGGATGTTACAGTAATGATTGTTAGGGGCTTTGAGGCAAGAGGAGAACAGTCATGAACATTGATACGAAAACCGTTGTGTCAATGACCGAGGCCAATCAGAATTTTTCAAGAGTGTCCAGAATGGTAGAGCAGCACGGAAGCGCGATTATTTTCAAAAATAATGTTCCGCGGTATCTTGTGGTTGATTTCGCAAAGTTGGATGATATTGTATCGGATTCTGAGGAAGAGGCGACACAGGCATTCTGGAATTATCTGACACGCATCAAAAACGGAGAGAATAATTAAACAGATGCACAGCAGCGGAATTTCTTTGAGAGAAGAAAGCAAAAAGCAGTATCGGAAATGGTACTGCTTTTTGCTTGCAGAAAAGTGATCCGGCAGTAAGATGGATATGCCGGTTATTTTTCAATGACAAATCTCGAAAAGATTGCTATACTGATGATATTATTTTGTGAAGTCTGAAGAAAATGATCACAGAGAGGGAACTGTATATGGCTGATCATAAGATAAAAACGATTGGTGTCCTGACGAGCGGCGGAGATGCACCCGGGATGAACGCTGCCATCCGTGCCGTTGTAAGACGCGGACGCGGCAGAGGTCTCAGGACGATGGGTGTTTACCGTGGCTATGAGGGACTGATTAACGGAGAGATCAGAGAACTGGAAGCAAAGGATGTTTCCGATATTATCGGCCGCGGCGGCACAATTCTATACACTGCAAGAAGTGCGGACATGCGCACGGATGCCGGACAGGAGAAGGCTGTGGAAATGTGCCGGCAGTTCGGGATCGAGGGCCTTGTCGTAATCGGCGGAGACGGGTCTTTTGCAGGTGCACAGAAACTTGCGGAGCGCGGAATTAACGTTGTTGGTGTTCCGGGGACAATTGATCTGGACATTGCCTGTACAGAGTACACCATCGGATTTGATACGGCAGTGAATACAGCGATTGAAGCGATCGACAAAGTGCGTGATACATCTGCATCGCATGAGCGTGTCAGTATTATTGAAGTTATGGGCAGAAATGCAGGCTATATTGCACTCTGGGCCGGAATCGGATCCGGTTCCGAGAATATTCTGCTCCCTGAAAAATATGATTATGATGAGCAGCAGGTGATTAATAATGTCATCAGCACCCGCAGAAAAGGGAAAAAGCATCACATTATTATCAACGCCGAGGGAATCGGTCATTCTACATCGATGGCGCGCCGGATTGAGGCCGCTACAGGCATCGGGACACGTGCGACGATACTCGGTCATATGCAGCGCGGCGGAAGGCCGACCGGCAGAGACCGTATGATGGCGACGATAATGGGGGCGCGCGCGGTTGATCTGCTGATTGAAGGAAAAAGTCAGCGTGTTGTCGCGTGGAAGAAGGGGGAACTCGTGGACTACGATATTCATGAGGCGCTCTCCATGCAGAAAGATCTGGATCCGTATGAGTACGAGATTTCCAGAGCACTGTCCTATAATTATTCGAAAGTATGATGATTACAAGCAGCAGTAATGAAAAGATTAAACAGATTATTCAGCTGAATACAAAAGCCAGAGCGCGCAGAGATACAGGATGTTTTGTCGCGGAAGGGTATAAGCTCTTCTGTGAGACGCCGGTGTCTCTGCGCCGCGCTGTTTACGTAACAGAATCTTTCGCGGGCGAACATCCGGATATTGCCGCGCAGGCGTCTGTGCAGACGGTATCGGATCCTGTATTTCGGAAGATGTGTGATACCAGAACACCGCAGGGCATTCTGACCGTTGCAGCAATGCCGCAGTGGGAGCAGCGGGATCTTCTCGGAGATGGAAAGCGTTCGGTTCCGCTGGTTCTGGTGCTGGAAAATCTGCAGGATCCGGGCAATGTGGGAACGATTATCCGGACGGCCGAGGGGGCTGGTGTAACCGGCATCGTGATCGGCAGTGAGACAGCTGATATTTTCGGACCGAAGGTAATCCGGGCTACGATGGGATCGGTTTTTCGCATGCCTGTGATCCGCACTGCCGATCTGGGCGGAATGCTGGATTTCCTGAAAGAAAACGGGGTGAACAGCTATGCATCCCATCTGTCCGGCAGTGTTCCATATACGGAACCGGATTACACGAAAGGGACTGCGCTGCTGATCGGCAACGAGGGAAAAGGACTGAGCCGGGAACTTACCGGACAGGCAGATTACCGCATCCGCATCCCGATGGAGGGATCCGTTGAATCGCTCAATGCGGCAGTTGCAGCATCTGTAATGATGTATGAAGTGCACAGACAGAGAACAGCTGTGTAATATGCATAATCAAGAAGCAGGAGGAAAAGACTATGCAGTTAAAAGGCAGACACTTTCTGACACTCAAGGATTTTACAAAAGAAGAGATCAATTATTTTATCGATCTCGCCGAACACCTGAAAAAGCTGAAAAAGCAGGGAATCCCGGTGGATGTACTGCGCGGAAAAAATGTTGCGCTGATTTTCGAGAAGACCAGTACCCGTACCCGCTGTTCTTTTGAAGTGGCTGCACATGATCTTGGAATGGGTTCCACCTATCTTGATCCGAAAAGTTCCCAGATCGGGAAAAAGGAGAGCATCAAGGACACCGCGCGTGTGCTCGGTGGGATGTTCGATGGTATTGAATACCGCGGATTCGAGCAGACAATTGTAGAGACACTGGCAGAATACGCAGGGGTACCTGTCTGGAACGGCCTGACCAACGAATATCATCCGACACAGATGCTGGCAGATCTGCTGACGATCCGGGAACATTTTGGCCATCTCGAAGGAATTCGCATGACATATATGGGAGATGCCAGATATAACATGGGCAATTCCCTGATGATTGCCTGTGCGAAGATGGGCATGCACTTTACAGCATGTGCACCGGAAAAATATTTTCCGAATGCGGAGCTGGTTGCACAGTGTGAAGAATATGCGCGTGAGAGCGGCGGAACCATCACACTGACGGAAGATGTTGCTGCCGGCACAAAGGATAAGGACGTAATATACACCGATGTCTGGGTATCAATGGGTGAGCCGGACGAAGTGTGGGAGGAGCGGATTCGTGAGCTGTTTCCGTATAAAGTAACTGCAGAAGTCATGAAAAATGCAGGAGAAAACGCGATTTTCCTGCACTGCCTGCCGGCTTTCCATGATCTTGATACGGAGATCGGCCGTGAGATGAGTGAGCGGTTTGGAATCAACGACATGGAAGTAACAGATGAAGTCTTCGAGTCGGCACAGTCCCGTGTATTCGAGGAAGCTGAGAACCGGATGCATACCATAAAAGCAGTGATGGCGGCGACACTCGGGGCGTTCGAGATGTAAAAGGAGACAGGGGACGGTTCTCTGTCTCCTTCCGGGTGCAGGATGAACGTTCCACGCAGCTCAGGTGGAATTCGCTGCTTTGGAATGTTCATCCTGTCCGGAATGATTGATTCAGCGGAGTACGAAAAAGGGAGACAGAGAACCGTCCCCTGTCTCCGCGGAAAGTGGAGAAAAAATGGAAGTACGTGATTGGTCATATGAGGAATTTCCGGAATATACGGATATCCCGGCAGGGGCGGACAGGCTCGAGGTGACCGGGGATGAACCGGGAACCTTCTATGTTCCGGATGTGGAGTATGCCGTGATGGACGGGATTCCGCTGCATCTTCAGATTCTGCTGCCGCTTACCAGAAATAACCCGGAGAAAAAGTATCCGGGAATTGTTTATGTGCAGGGCAGCGGCTGGATGGAGCAGGACTGTTATCATAACGTTGGCAGAATTGCGAATCTGGCGGAGCGCGGCTATGTGGTTGCAATTGTACAATACCGTCATTCTGGACAGGCAGGATTTCCGGCGCAGATTCAGGATGCGAGGAATGCTGTCCGTTTTGTGCGGAAAAATGCAGAGAAGCTGCGTGTGATTCCGGATGAAATCTTTCTTGCAGGTTCTTCTTCCGGCGGACATACGGCTGTCATGGCAGCGATTCCCGGAGCGGAAGACTGTACGGAAACGGGATTTCCGGTTCCGGGCAGTGTGACAAAAACCGGCAGTCTGCATAAAGAAGCAGACCGGGTTTTCTTTGACCGGAATGTCTATCCGGGCGTTTCGGCCGGTGTGCTGGGCGTGCTGGATTATTATGGATGCGTCTCGCTGATGATGCCGGATGGATTTCCGACGATGACGGATCGCGGAGAACCGGGCAGTATGGATACCATGTTCCTGTCTCATATTGCGGCAGATGAGCGGGAAGGTCTGGAAACACGCGCATCTGCTGTCACCTATCTGACGCCGGATCAGGAGCTGCCGCCGTTTTTTATTCTGCATGGGACGAAGGATCGGATTGTCAATACGCGGCAGAGCGTGGAATTATACGAGAAACTCTGCGCTTGCGGAAAACAGGCGGAGCTGCATCTTCTTGGCGGCGCGGATCATGGAGGACCCGAATACTGGATTCCGGAAGTATGTGATCTTGCGGATGCTTTCTGTAAACGGATCCTGTGCGAACATAGACAGAAGCAGAAGAGGAACGATTAAATGCTGCAGCTGGAAAAAGAACGAATCGAAAAATTGCTGTCTGAGAAGAATTGTCCGCTGCAGATTTGCTGTACAGAAGAGACTGACTCGACCAATGAGTGGGCGAAACGGGAGAAACTACCTGACACGGAACTGAAAAGCGGTATCGTCTACCTTGCGGATCATCAGACGGCCGGAAAGGGAAGGCGCGGCCATATATGGGAATCTCCGCGCGGAACTTCCGTTTCTATGAGCATTTGTATCCATCCGGATCTTGCACCGGACCGGCTGGCGATGCTGACACTGGTGATGGGAATGGCCGCGGCAGACGGAATCCGCGATGCGACCGGAATTGCGGCAGGAATTAAATGGCCCAATGATGTGGTATATGAAGGCAGAAAACTGTGCGGAATTCTGACGGAGTACGATGCGCAGACCGGAAATGTCATTATCGGAATCGGCCTGAACATCAATATGGAGACCTTTCCGGATGAACTGAAGGACGTGGCCGCATCACTGCGTATGATTACAGGGAAAATGGAAGATCGGGAGCAGGTGACTGCGTCGGTGATCTGCCGCTTCCGGGAATATTATCAAATGTTCCGCGAAACAGGCGACCTGCAGAAATTAAAGCCGGCCTATGAACGCATTCTGGTCAACCGGGGACGGATCGTACAGGTGATGGATGCAAAAGAACCGTTCCGGGGAAAGGCCGAGGGAATCACGAATACCGGAGAATTGATTGTAACAAGAGAAGATACCGGAGAAACAGTAACAGTGTATTCCGGAGAAGTATCTGTGCGCGGCATTTACGGATATGTATGATACCAGGGTCAGAAGCCATGGACGCGAAGCAGAAAAGAAAGTGTGAAAATAATGGAAAACCAGACCGTTTTATGCGCGGCAAATCATTATATACAGCAATATTATTTCAACGAGGAATTCGCAATTCTCCCGCAGCAGGTACAGGATGAACTCCAGATCATGTGTGTGCTGTTTACAGAGGAAGTCGGGGGTATTTTGATTGTTGCATATGACGAAAACGGAACGCTCTGTCTGCAGACCGAGGCGGATCCGGACGATGTCATGTATGATGAAATCGGCGCGGGTCTTAAAATCAAGGCGATGCAGGAAGAAAAAAAAGAACTGTTTGAGTCGCTGGAACTGTTTTATCAGATGTTTGGCTGAAGACTGGTTGAAGAAATGAGTGAGTTGCTGATCGGATCTGTTGTGATCCCGAACCGGATTGCACTCGGACCAATGGCAGGTGTTACAGACCTGCCGTTTCGTCTGTTGTGCAAGGAACAGGGAGCAGGTCTGTTATACACGGAAATGGTGAGCGCGAAGGCGATTACCTATCACAATCGAAATACAGGAAAACTTCTGGCAGCGGATCCGGCTGAACACCCGCTTGCGGTGCAGCTGTTCGGCAGCGAACCGGATGTCGTTGCTGCTGCGGCAGAGATGATCGAGGATGACAGTTTTGATCTGTTCGACTTGAATATGGGCTGTCCGGTGCCAAAGGTTGTCAATAACGGAGAAGGCTCCGCATTAATGAAAAATCCGGAGCTGGCAGCCGAAATTGTGCGCGAACTGGTCCGGCATGTTCACAAGCCGGTGACAGTCAAAATCCGGAAAGGATTTGATGAGGCACATGTCAATGCGCCTGAACTGGCAAAAAGGCTGGAGGACGCAGGTGCCGCTGCAGTTGCGGTCCATGCCAGAACCAGAGAACAGTATTATTCCGGCCGGGCGGACTGGGATGTCATTCGTGCAGTGAAGGAGGCGGTTTCCATCCCGGTGATCGGAAATGGCGATGTGGACGGAGCAGAATCGGCGGCGCGCATGATGCGGGAAACCGGATGTGACGCGGTAATGGTTGCCCGGGCAGCGCGTGGCAACCCCTGGATTTTCCGGGAGATCAATGCAGGAATTGCCGGCCTTCCGGTGCCGGAACGGCCGTCGACGGAAGAGATCTGTGAAACAATGCTGCGTCACGCACATATGGAAACAGAACTCAAGAAAGAATACATCGCAGTCCGGGAAATGCGCGGTCACATCGCATGGTACACAAAAGGCATGCGTAATTCCGCTGATTTTCGCCGGCGGATAAACCGGGCTGAGACACTGGAAGAACTTGAACAGATGATAAGAATACTGTCAAAGGGCTGAATAAGGAGTTGGTTTTATGAAGAAAATATTATTTCTGAATGCATGTGTGCGGCACGAATCACGCACAAAGCGCCTGGCAGAATATCTTCTGGGAAAACTGGACGGACAGATTGAAGAAGTGAATCTGGAATATGAGCGGCCCGCACCGCTGGATCTTCATGCACTTGAAGAACGCGAAAACCTGTTGGAATCTCATGTTTTTGATGATAAAATGTTCCGGTACGCGCGGCAGTTCGCCGCGGCAGATATCATTGTGATCGCTGCGCCGTATTGGGATCTTTCCTTCCCTGCTTCGCTGAAGAATTACATTGAACGGATTAATGCAATCGGGATCACATTTGATTACAATGAATCGGGTGAGCCATACGGCCTCTGTGCGGCAGAGAAGCTGTACTACATCACGACAGCAGGCGGAAAAATTCTTTCCGATGATTACGGGTTCGGGTATATACGGGCACTGTGTGAACGCTTTTATGAAATTCCGGAGCTGCATTATTATAAGGCAGAGAATCTGGATCTCGTGGGTGCCGATGTGGAAGGAATCCTGCAGGAGGCAATGCAGAATATTGACAACAGTTTTTAAAAACGGTCTCTGGTTGTGCGTGGACTGTGCGGCGCACTTTGTGCGTCTTCGCTTTTTGCAGATCTGCGGACCGGATGAACGAAAGGAATGGAGAACAAAATGAAAAGAATCATGGCAATTGCACTTTGCGGTATGCTTCTGGCAGGCTGCGGAAGTGCCGGAAGTGCAGCAACGGATTCCTCGGCAGAGTCTGCATCAGCAGCATCAGTTTCCGAGGCAGCATCATCTGCAGAAGCAGAAGAATCTGCTTCTTCCACAACGGCAGAGAAATCTTCAGAAGAGGATACAGCAGCGTCTTCTGAACAGAAAGAAGCCGCACTGAAGGATGGATATGAAGAGCAGGAGTTCTGCGGAATCCATTATCTCGCTGATCCGGAATGGGAAGTCGAAGTGAGTGATAAAAAGGATCTCTGTCATCTCAACACGCCCAATGAGAATGTTTTCTATGTATTGGGACATGTATCAAAAAGCACGATCGTCAGCAATGACTCTGATGAAGGAATCTACCAGTCACTCGAGGTATTCACGGGTGAAAATGACCAGAACATGGAACGGCTGAAATTTGCCAACGGAACACATTATATTACCTTCTTTTCAGATTATGAGACGGATCACGGATATAACTCGATTTTCTATACGAAGGAAGGGCTCTTTGCATTTGGCCTGCAGATCATCGGCGAGATCGATGAGAAAGAAGAACAGGAATATGCGGATGCTTACCGTATGATGCTGGATACTCTGGAATTCGAGGAACCGGAATATGAGCCGATGAAATAAGTACGGGCGTGCGAAGCCGGACATCACAGAGCTGCGACCATAACAGGATGGTATCATTTGATAAGAAAAAGTCCTGTCCACGATGTAAAAACCGTGGGCAGGACTTTTTTAATGGTGATTCATTTTCCGGATTTGATTCCTTCCGGCAGCTTTATTTTCCGCCTTTGATTGCCTCGACCAGCTGCGCGAGATTCGGATTGCTGCGTTTCAGCTTTTCGCCTGTCTGAAGCTGCAGGAATCCGTCATACTGCGGGTGAGTCAGAACATAGAACTGATCTTCCTCAATTGCCTTAAAGACGGTTTCGCCGAA
Source organism: Eubacterium sp. (assembly GCA_017433615.1). GTDB lineage: Bacteria > Bacillota > Clostridia > Lachnospirales > Lachnospiraceae > CADBRN01. The sequence continues at coordinate 2,868 of JAFRGW010000108.1, read as the reverse complement.
GCCTTCGAGCGGAAGACCGGTTTCGATGACATATTTTGCAGAAGCCTGTCCTTTTGCAAATTCTTCGCTCTGATAGTAAGGATCAGAGTCATCTTTAAAACGTTCCGGACGATATTCCTCACTGTGATCAAGGTGTGTCTGTACATAACCCGGACAGAAGACACCCATGGCAATGTCAGCGCCGAGCGCCTGCAGCTCATAGTTGATACATTCGCTCAGGGCGACTGCGGCATGTTTTGTCGAGAAGTATGGAGCCATGCCGGTGAAGTTGATGATACCGGCGATCGAGCAGGTATTCATAATGTTGCAGTGCCGGTCCTGTTTAATCATGATCGGGATAACCTGACGCATGAAATAAATATGTGACATGAAGTTTGTCTGAACGATCCACTCCCAGTCACGCAGCGGCAGGTTAATGCCGTTTCCGGGCACTGCCACGCCTGCATTGTTCATCAGCAGATCGATGGCACCGTATTTCTCCATTGTCGCTGCGACAACCTTCTCGGTTTCCTCATATATACTGACGTCTGCCTGAATGGTAATGATGTCCTCTGCACCGAGTTCCTGTGCAATCGGAATGACTTTTTCCAGCTCCTCTCCGATAATATCAACAGCAGCGATTTTCATACCGCGCTGTGCAGCCTGCTTTACAAATTCTTTGCCAAATCCGTAGGCGGCGCCGGTTATCAAAGCAACTTTTCCCTTGAAATCTTTCATGAGATACATTTCTCCTTTCATACGATCAGATGAGACATTTTACTGGCATTTTTTGTAAGAAAAGAGCCTCCGGGATCACAGCAGTGATCCCGGAAGCATGATGAAATCAATCATTTACGGCCGGTTTCCATAAATGTTGTTCTGTCGTACCATGCAGGCAGAATCATCGGCATCAGAATCTCCGGATCAACATCCTCCAGATATTCGAGTGCCGTGATCAGCAGATTGTTTTCTGCGTATGCACCGCCTACAATCGTGTTAATCGGCAGGCAGCCCCACGGATCATCCAGACTGGAGTTCAGTTCCAGCTTTGTGACATATCCGGGCGTCCATGCATCATAAGTGTAGTTAACGATGTTACGGATCAGACCTGTATTGGTAAAACGCCATTTGCCGTTTTCATCCGGCAGACGGTCAAAGTGGAAATAATAGCCGCTTCCGGCTGTTTTCTTTCCTGCTGCAGGTGCCTGATAGAGCATATGCGTCATCGGGTGGTTGTAAGATCCAAGCTGCATTTCAACATTGACAATCTGCGCGCCGCGGCGGACAACACCGACAGAAACTTTTCCGTCATCTCCTTTGCGGATAACGAATTCTGCATCCAGTTTCTTCGGAATTGCTGAGTTATCACGGCCGAGCTGTGTTGCCATTTCAGCACCCTGCCCGCCGAGCAGCAGGCTGATCGGATACATGCCGAGCTGTCCGTTGTAGGTGCAGTAGACACCGAGAATCGTCTCATAGTAATTATCAGCAAAGGTCGGATCTTTGATATGGCAGACAGAGAGTGTGACAACCGGGATGGAGAACGGTTTCAGCGGCGGCGGCAGAATCTTAGCGATTGCCTCCGGCTGTGTCAGGTATGCCAGATAGATACCTTCCTGTCCGCGCATATCGGAGATTTTTGCAAAATTGTCAACCTGGGACTGCGGGATTACAAAACTCGGAGCCGCTTCTTTAAACAGAGAAGCGCCGATCTCATAACCGCTGCGTGTTGCAGGCGCAATCATGCCGTCTTTCACAGCAGATCCTGCTACTTTTACACAGATACCTTTCTCTTCCAGCGCAGCCTTCAGACTCAGGTCCGGACGGTTGCCGAGTGACAGAACAACTGCTTCTGCCTGAATTGTTTCGGTTTCTTTGGTATCAACATTTTCGATAATGACGCCATCCGGTGTAATTTCTTTCAGACCATTTCCAAGCTTCCAGTCGATCTTCATCTTATTGAGGCGGGACATGATATCTGCGACGTTGGTGCGGTATGCATTGGTTCCTGCCTGTTTCAGGAGATCTACGAAGGTGACAGCGCAGCCCTTTTCGCCGAGATATTCACCGGTTTCAAGACCTGCAAGTCCTGCGCCGATCATTGCGACAGATTTGCCTGCGAGGTCAACTTTGCCGGTCAGAACCTGCTCAATGGTATAAACATTGTCTCCGTTAACACCCGGAATTGCGGACGGGAAGATCGGAGCAGCACCGGTAGCCAGAACGACAGCATCCGGTTCCATTGCGGCGATGTTATCAGCAGTTGCCTCGCATCCGAGTTTTACATCGACACCGAGCTTCTTCAGATCATTTGCGAGATAATCAATGGTCCACTGCATGCGTTCCTTACATGGCGGTTTCTTTGCGAGATTAACTGTTCCGCCAAGTTCTTCCTGGCGGTCAAGCAGGGTGACTTTGACACCGCGTTTTGCGAGCGTCTGTGCCGCATACATGCCGGACGGTCCGCCGCCGACAACAACGACTTTATGATTTTTTGTATCCGGAACCAGATCGCCGTACCGGTACTCGTTACAGGTGCGCGGATTGACGGCACATTCAAACGGAAGGCCCTGTGCATTCAGACCCAGCAGGGACTCGAAGCAGCGCAGGCAGGAGATACATTTATTCAGTTCGTCCTCGCGGCCTTCCAGTACCTTTTTGCCCCATTCCGGCTCTGCAAGCCAGGTTCTGCCCATGGCAACAAAGTCAACAACACCGTCTTCCAGGAAGGATTCGGCGACTGCCGGTTCACGAATCTGGGAAACAGCGATGACCGGAATGTCAACAACATCCCGTACAGCTTTGATAAACGGTTTTCTCCAGCCCTGCGGGAAGGAGATCGGCTCGACGCTTGTAATACCGGTCTCGTACAGACCACAGCTGACATCT
>JAFRGW010000107.1 GCA_017433615.1 Eubacterium sp. | reverse complement strand
AATTATAAAACATGTAGACATCAACGATACAAAAACACAATATGAGGGGGGTTTATCAATGTCACGTATTAAGAAATGGAACTCGCTGAGCCTGATCATGCGAATACTGATCGGTCTGGTTATCGGCGCGGTTCTCGGATTTCTTTTCCCGAACACCGGCTGGATCCGCTATCTGGGTGATCTGTTTGTCGGGGCGCTGAAATCCATTGCGCCGATTCTTGTCTTTGTTCTGGTCGCAGCATCAATTGCAAATGCAAAAGGCGGAAACGCATCCAAGTTTCGAACCGTTATTTTCCTGTACCTGCTCAGCACACTGCTTGCAGCGATTCTTTCTGTATTTACAAGTTTTCTGTCGCCTGTCAGAATCCCGCTTGCAGGCGTGGAAGCAGCTGAAGGATATACGGCACCTTCCAGCATGACGGAGGTCGTCACAAACCTTCTGATGAGTATTGTGACAAATCCGGTTGATGCGCTGGCAAATGCCAACTATATCGGTATTCTGTTCTGGGCCTGCATCTTCGGCATCGCACTGAAAATGGCCTCGCCTGGAACGAAAAAGATGCTGGAAGACCTTGCAGATGCCGTTTCCAAAGTAATCAAGTGGGTAATCTCTTTTGCACCGTTTGGTATTCTCGGCCTGGCATTCACAGCAGTCTCCTCCAGCGGCATGGCGATCTTCAAGACATACGGTCATCTGGTCGCGGTTCTGGTCGTCACAATGCTTCTGGTCGCACTGGTGCTGAATCCGATTATCGTCGGGATCACCCTGCGGCACAATCCGTATCCGCTGATCTTCTACTGTATCCGGAACAGCGGCGTGACAGCATTCTTCACCAGGAGTTCCGCGGCAAACATTCCGGTAAATATGCAGCTGTGTAAAAATCTCGGACTGGACGAAGATCTCTACTCCGTCTCCATCCCACTTGGTTCTACCATCAACATGGATGGTGCTGCCGTGACCATCACAGTATTCTCACTGGCAGCTGCATTTTCCACCGGCACGACTGTCACGATTCCGATGGCTATCTTCCTTAGTATCGTCGCAACATTCTCAGCCTGTGGTACATCGGGTGTAGCCGGCGGGTCACTTCTGCTGGTTCCGCTTGGCTGCTCGCTTTTCGGAATTTCAAGTGATATTTCCATGCAGCTGGTCGGCATCGGTTTTATTATCAGTGTCATTCAGGACTCCCTCGAGACAGCCCTGAACTCCTCCGGTGATGCAATCTTCACTGCAACTGCTGAGTTTCTGGACTGGAAGAAACAGGGCAAAGAGCTTCCGCTCTGAAGAAAAGCCTGTGAAAGCATCTGCTGCAAGTGAGAAGCCTGCCTGAGGAGGAATCAGCCATGAAAAGTATTAAAAGCGTATACAAAATCGGTAACGGGCCGTCAAGTTCGCACACTGTCGGTCCCTACCACGCAGCCGAGACATTCGGCGCACGTTATCCCGACGCCGATGCTTACCGGGCTACACTGTACGGATCTCTGGCCTTCACCGGCGAGGGACACGGAACGGGCAAGGCGATCCGGACAGGTCTGCCCGGCATTGAAGTGATCTATAACCGGGAAGTCCCGGAGCAAGAACTGCCGCATCCGAATACCATGTTATTTGAGGCATTCAAAGACGGCACTCTGATTGGATCAAACCGCGTGTTCAGTATAGGCGGCGGTTCCATCCGTTTTGAAAATGAATCTTCTGACGAAGATATTGAACTCTATCCGCAGAATAATCTGTCCGAAATTCTGCACCTGTGTCACCAGCGCAGTGTCAGTCTGGCGCAGTATCTCTATCGCGTGGAAGATCCGTCGATCCGCACGTATCTGAAAACGATCTGGGAAGCTATGAAAGATTCGGTCCGGCGCGGTCTGACTGCCGAAGGGATTCTTCCTGGCGGTCTCGGCATCGAGCGGAAGGCAAAACTGCTCTATGAAAAGCGCTGTTACAATGAGAGTGCGGATGTCGCCATGAATCGCGTCATTGCCGCTTATGCCTATGCCGTCAGCGAAGAAAATGCAGACGAACACATCGTCGTCACGGCGCCGACCTGCGGCAGCTGCGGCGTACTGCCCTCCGTCCTGTATTACATGCATTATGACAGAGGATTTCCGGAAGAGGAAATTCTGGACGCTCTGGCAGTCGCAGCACTATTTGGAAACGTCATCCGCACGAATGCCAGCATTTCCGGTGCAGAGTGCGGCTGTCAGGCCGAGATCGGCAGCGCCTGCTCCATGGCGGCCGCAGCACTTGCGACCCTCTACGGACTCAATACCGATCAGACGGAATATGCTGCAGAGATTGCAATGGAACACAATCTGGGACTCACCTGTGATCCGGTCAAAGGCCTGGTGCAGATCCCATGCATTGAACGGAATGCCGTCGCGGCCATGCGTGCGATCAGTTCCGTCAATCTCTCACGGTTCCTGTATTCTACCAGAAAAATATCATTTGACGAGGTCGTTGCAACCATGTACCAGACCGGCCTCGATATGAACGAAAAATACCGCGAAACCTCACATGGCGGTCTCGCGGTACTCTACGGGGCAGATCACTGATCTGCCCCTCAGACTGAAGACAAAGTCGTGTTTAAGCCGCAAGGCCGAGCACGACTTTTCTTTTTGTGATCCGATTTTGAAGTAAAACGTGAAATCGAAGGAAAAATGAAGTGGATGCTTCTGGCAGCCATCCTCTTCGCTTCAGGATT
>JAFRGW010000106.1 GCA_017433615.1 Eubacterium sp. | reverse complement strand
GTCTGCAGCGACTGTGTAAGCCGTACGGCAAAGTATGTATCCTCGCCGCGACTTGCATGGAAAATACCGGAGAAACGGATGCTTAGATGATGTTAGTGTGCCGGCTAAGAGTGCTCCTCTATCACGAATCGGCGGCACACTTACAGAATCTTAGCATGTGGTTCGATGGTATTTTCGCGGAGCGGGCGAGGTACATCTTTGACGGACGGCGTAAATAGAAACAACTCACTTAAAGCCCCCTTTATTCTCTATACTCAAAAAAGGTGCAGGACTGCTCTCCTGCACCTTTTTTCTTTACTTATCTTATTGTATATGTAAGTGTTTACTTGCCCAGAAGCTCTCTCTCGATGATTTCACGTGCTTCCGGTGCCTGCTTGTCCATCTTCTCCGGGAATCCGAAATAAGATACGCATGCGATGTTGTCGCCGCCGACCTTCGGAGCATCCGGCTTCAGCTGTTTGTTTGCGAAGTCCATCTCGCGCAGTGTCTCGAAGATGCCCGGGAAGTCTACTTCGCCTTCGCCCATAGCAGTGTGCTGATGAATGGTTACGTCAGCAGCTCCGCGTGCATTGAGCCACGGCGGATTCAGGATGTAACGGCAGTCCTTGGTCTGATTCCATGTATCTGCGAAAAGTACGTGGGTCAGTTCATCACCGGCATATTTCAGCATATGGCGTACATCGCCCTTGCCCTGGTCATAGAAGAATCCATGGGATGCAGAATATACATAGCCGAGGTTCGGGGAACGGAAGGACTTAACCAGATCGCAGGTCTCGTCATTCAGCTCGCAGAAATCATACGGATGAGACTGGATCTCAACACGCAGGCCTTCGCGCTCGATGATCGGAAGAAGTTCTTCCATAGAGCGGAACCACATGCCATTGCAGATTTCCTGCTGATTCGGATCGCCGGAAAGCTCTGTATTGATTACCGGAACGCCCATGTTAACTGCGATCTCGATGATCTTCTTCCAGTTTGCAACAGCCATCTTGCGCTGCTCTTCAGTCGGACCGGACCAGCGGTAAACTACGATAAAGGAAGAAATCTCAACGCCTGTCTCCTTCAATGCCTGACGGTACTCAGCCTCGCACTCCTTGGAGAAAAGCGGATGTTTGTAGAACGGATTGATGCGCGGATGCGGTGACTGCTCGATATATTTATAACCCCAGTCAGCAACCTTATGCACCATGGTGTTGATGTCATACTGCTTTGCCAATACATCTACATCAAAAGCAATTTTCATGTAAGAACTCCTTTCTCTTCTTAAACCCCCCGGGATACGATATCCCGATAAAAATTGTACAGGCGCAGCACAGTTCATCTGCACCCGCCTGCACAATATTATAACATATTTACAAGCATTTCCTATTCAAATACTTGTCATGAATCAAATTTTTCACGGAAACGATTAACCTGATCAATCCCAGTATTTCTCAACGTGAGCCTTTGTAACTTCAAAGGACTTCTTGACGTTTTCTTCCTGGCTCATCTCCCAGTACTCCGGACGGAAGATCTCGATGATGCAGTTGTCGTTGCTGTAACCGATCTTTTTGAAGGTATCAGCAAAACGCTTCTGGTCGAGGCAGTCCTTCGGGTCATCCGGCCATACGCGGACAGCGTCTGTGTTGTAGGAAGCGCCCAGCGGCATATCCTCGGAACCATTGAGGTGCCATACGAAGATCTTGGAGCCGTCAGCCTTCTCAAGCTCTTCCCAGGAAGATCCCATGGTACGGAAATGATACTGGTCACAGGTAAGGCCGACGAGCGGATGATCAACTTCTTTGATGATTGCGTATGCGTCATCAAAACGGTTGATAGACATTGTCGGACTTGCGCAGAACTCGATGGAGAGCTTGATGCCTTCCGGCTCTACGATCGGAAGCATGGATTTGATTACTTCAACTGCATCCTTGCGGATCTCCGGACGGGTTGCCGGAACATCCAGATCCATGGACGGAACAACAACGATCATCTTGCAGCCGAAAATCTTGCAGCGGCGGACGATCTCACGCAGCTCGTCGAGAACCGCATCCTTCTCTTCCTGTGTCTTCTTCATATTGAAGAAAATAAGTGCATTGTAAGAAGACATTTTCAGATGATGCGTTTTAAAGAACTCACCGATTTCCTCAATTGTAACAATGCCCTTCTCCAGGTCTCTGTCCAGGCACTCGGACTGGATATCGATCAGGTCGAAACCGTACTTGTCGCACAGCTCCAGATCTTTCATAACGGTATGTCCTGCACAGCCCTTGCTGTTCGCTTCGTTAAATCCTAATTTCATGAATGAAATCTCCTTATTAAATCTGGTTTATTTATCAGGTTTTCTACTCGATTTACTTGTAGAAGTCCGGTTTTTCAACAGTGTTGACCGGCTCGATCTGACCGCTTTCCTGTGCCTTTACGAGTGCATCAGCGGTAACAGCTGCGAGGTATCCGTCCCATGTGTTCGGTCCTTCGATAACGCCCTTTGCTGCGCAGTCAATCCAGTTCTGGATCTCTTCGTCATATGCCTCTTTGAAGAGAACGAAGCAGTCTGTGGAAACTTCTGTGGAAAGTGTAGCGTCTTTCTTGATGAACGGAGCGATCGGTGTTCCCATCTTGAGAGCAGCCTTCTCGCAGACGACTTCACAGTTGATGTCATAACCGAACAGGCAGTTTACGAAGCACTCTACATCAATGGTGATACCGCTCTTGGTACGCATGATCATGATCTGCGGATCTTTGCAGTTCTTGTGGATGTAGCGTGTCTGCTTCGGCATGATAACCTGGACGCTCTCATAGTCGTCATCTACCATCCAGTGGCAGAGGTCGATCTCATGAATAACGGTATCATGAACAGCCATCGGTGTATTGTAGCTCTCCGGAACTTCCGGATTTCTGTGTGTGCAGTGCATGATGAGCGGATCACCGTATTCGCCGGTCTTGATCGCGTCTTTGATCTGGATATATCCCTTATGATAACGGCGCATGAATCCAAGCTGGATCAGATGCTTGCCGGAAGCGGCCTCAGCGTCCATAACCTTCTTGCAGTCATCAGCTGTTGTGCAGAGCGGCTTCTCGCAGAATACACGTTTTCCGACCTTAATTGCCTCAAGCAGGTCTTCACAGTGAGCAAATCCCGGAGAAACGATTACGATTGCGTCAACATCCGGATCATTGATCAGCTGTTTGCTGTCTGTATATACCTTGCAGCCTTCACCTGCGATCTCAGCGCCCTTCTTAGCGCCTTCTTCGAAAACGTCAGATACTGCAACGACCTGCGCGCCCTGTGTGCGATTTGTAATTCTGTCAATGTGACTTCTTCCCATTCCGCCGCATCCGATAACACCAACACGTAACATAACTTTCCTCCTTAAATATTAGATATATATTGTTTCCCTGCTTCGTTGTCGTCTTGTTAAGATGGTCTTATTGTATCATTGCGTGCGCGCACACGCAATAGGCAAAATACATAAAATATCCTTTTGTTTTTAATGCAGATTCACGAACTCTTCGTGATGCAGGTTGTAGCGGCTGATGACACGGATGTCTGTCGCGTATAATTCCTCCTGTGGTTCCTTCTGATGATAAAACCACCAGAAAAGCAGACGGATCGCCAGATATCCCTGCCGGTGCCCGTCATCATCAATCACATAATCAATAATCCGGTCTGCAATATCCTCCGGTTTACAGCCGGCCAGGTCATGCACAATCACCCGGATATCAGATGCTCTGCCGCTTTCGCGCAGGCACTGTGCCAGTTCAGCCGCACCTTCAGCACAGAGATAAATCCCTGCAAGATCCGGATGCTTTGTCAGTGTATCGCGCAGAGATGCTGCCAGCTTTTCCGGGCTGTTCTGTGTGTGACACGTCTCGACGATCCGGATCCCCGCATAATCGCGTGTAATCACATCCCGGAATCCCCGGATTCTGGCGCCCTGGCTTGTCTCTTCAATTCCGTAAAACAGCGCGGCATTCCCTTTTCCCTGCAGCAGATCTCCCATCAGTCCCGCCGCCATGCTTCCGCTTCTCTCTGCATCCTGGCCGACGAAACACCTTCTCGAAGAATTCGTAATGTCTGAGTTTAAGGTGATTACACCGATTCCATCCTCCACACATTTGCTGATTTCCTCCCGCAGGCGTGGGTCTTCTCCCGCAACCACGGCAATCGACTGTACCTTCTTTTCCCGGAGCAGTTCCATCTGCCGGATCGTCCGTTTCATGTCAATTCCTTCAATCTCGCAAAGCTCGATGCGGCAGCCAAACTGACTGATCTCGTTTTCAGCCTCGCGGATGCCCTCCCTGACTTTCTGCATAAAAGGGGTCTCCGCAAACTGCAGAACAACACCAATTGCAATATTCTTTCCTGTCATCGCCAGCGCTCTTCCGCTCACGTTGATCGTATATCCCAACTCGTCGGCAACTTTTCTGATACGCTCTGCCACTTCCGGCTGTACACGTCCGCGATTATGAAGTGCACGATCCACAGTTCCCCGTGATACACCACATGCATCTGCAATTTCTTTAATCGTTACTGCCATTTTACGTACCCTCACTTTTTGCAGACTTACCGCTTTTAATAAATCCGTTCGCTGCTTTTCCGGTATAATAATCGCCCGCCGGCAGCTTGAACAGCCATCGGCGGGCGTAATGATCAGGATTGCCTGAAAAAATCTTATCACTTGCGTGCACGTGTACGCAAGTGTCATTTTCGACAATATTGCATTCTGTTTTTTGTTTACTTAGTCAGAGAAAGACGCATCTCGTTCGTTACGTTTCCGGCACGCGATCAGCGATCGCAGCTGAATCAGAAATACATTTTCTGTGCTTTTTTTGCAAAAATGATATACCAGACCACAACAAAGAGAATAATCGCCATCGGGATCAATGAAATGATCAGCGGAAGTCCCATTTTGTCATCCAGAACACCCAGAATACCATTGATCAGAACCAGTATTCCGCTCACCAGCAGCCGCGGAAACATGTACTTTATGAAGCCTTCTTTATCCTTACATTTGCGCATTGGAAGATCTTTGCTCCAGACAGCACCGCCGATCTCGCCGTTCTTTCTGAGATTAAAAGCGCCATATATCAGATATGCACCATATGCTGCGATAATGATATCAATTAATAAAAACATACCTCCTGATTCCATAACCATACACTCCTCTCAAGATTGGTTTTCTGCTGCAGACTAAAAATTTTTCAGCTGCTTTTGCTGATTTCCCGCGGTGAATATCCCATATGCTGTTTAAAAAGCCGGCTGTAATAAGAAGGATCATAGATCCCGACCTTCTCTGCCGCCTCCTGCACATTCATATTGCTCTTTTCGATATAATCAATGGACTTCATAATCTTCTTCCGGTTGATATACTGAACCGGTGTAAATCCTGTAAATTCCTTGAAAACGTTACGGAAATATCCCTCACTCCAGTACATCTGGGAAGCCAGATCTTTTACTTCAATATTCTCTGCAAGATGTTCTTCGATATAAGTAATGACCCGCTGGATCTTCTGCTGCCGGTTGTCGACACGCTGGGTGACACTTACCGTGTTCTGCCGGCGCACAATCCTTTTCAGCCAGGTGAGCAGATACTGCAGCTGAATGGATTTCATGGCGGCGCTGTCCCGGTCTTTCAGATTCTGTTCATCAATCATATCCAGACAGATCCGTTCCATTACCTCACGCTCTTTCATGCTGAGGCCGATAATACCCTTTCTTCGCACAGATGTCGCATTCATTTCCTGTGCTGTGCCTTCGGAATTCGTTTTCTCCCAGAAGATATCCGCCTCGCGCCGCAGTTCGTTCCAGCGATGCAGCACCTGTGATTCTTCATAAATCGTTTCCAGCGGCCGGTTGCCTCTTTTCTGTATCCGGTTGAAATCCATATTTAACTTACGTGTAAAGAACTGACAATTCACGATCGTCATCTGCGATTCAACAAAATAGCTGTGTTCGACACCCGGCTCAATCATTATAACATCGCCCGGCAAAAGCGGAACCGCGTCTTCTCCCTGATAGGTATGCGTTCCACGCCCGCGGATAATCAATGCAAGCTCGTGGTAAAAATGCTTGTGCGGCAAAACTGTATTTGCATGGTCCTGATACAAAACAGCAATTCCCGACTCATCCTGGCGCGGGAATTCAAGATAGCCGTCATACATCGGCAGACCCCAGCCGTTTTCGTCCCCGATCAGATGCAGAACGATTCTTCCGCTTTCTTCCATTTTGACTACCTCTTCTTATACAACTTTCAGCAGGTGTTCCCGCCTCAGATGCGGGAAGTATCAGGTGGTTGGTACAAACTCGTTTCAGCAGACCTGCCCTGCAGAATGTAACCGTACCTCCGGAGCTGCCGGCCACCGCAAAACGAAACCTTCGCAATAAATTCACAGACGATTATAGCAAAGTGTTTCCTTTCTGGCAACAATGCCTGCGTGCGGTCAGATCCTGGTCAAACCGGCGCGGTGCCGTTAGTTTTCGCAAAAAAAGAAACCCGCCGCGGCTTTACTGCCGCGACAGGCCCCTTTATTCACCTTGTTGTGATTATCTCACACTTCTGTTCAGAAGCATTGTCCTTTGATTTCAGACAGTGTCACTGCCGGAATCTGTTTTCAGGAATTAGAGATAGTCATCAATGTTTGTAGCATCAACCAGCTCGAACGGAACGTCAACGCCCTTAGTCTCAACTGTGCCGTTTACGCAAGCGTCGTATGCGGAAGCTGCTGCCCATTTAGCCTGTGCAAGACCATTCTGGAAGACTGTGCAAGCAAGGTTGCCGGCCTTAACTTCCTGAAGAGCATCCTGGTTTGCATCGATACCAAGGATAGAAACGCCATCAGCAAGACCTGCTGCCTGGTATGCCTGCAGAGTACCCATAGCGGACTCGTCGTTGCAGCACGGAATAACCTTGATGTCTTCGCCGAAGCTGTTGGTCCAGTCTTCTGCGTTGTTCATAGCTTTGTCACGCATGTAGTCAGAAATCAGAACAGCCTTCAGATCATAGTTGTATCCAGCTGCGTCAAGAGTCTCGAAGACACCTTTCTGACGAAGTTCTGTGTGGTCGTAACCTTCCTGACCTCTCTGATAGCACATGTTAACTGTCTCAGAGTCATCAACGTTAGCGATGATCCATTCAGCCTCAAGCTGTCCTGCATAGTAGTTATCAGAACCAACGAAGCCGATACCATTGTTCATAGCATCTGTGTGGACAATAGCGTTAACCAGTACGAGCGGCATCTCAGCTTCCTGGCAGAGCTCAACGATACCAAGGCATCCGTCAGCGTCTGTCGGGTCAAGGATGATCGCATCAACACCCTGTGTGATGAAGTTCTCAGCCAGCTGAAGCTGTCTGTTCGGGTCCATCTCACCGTCACCTTCGTTAATTGTGACATTCGGGAAGTTCAGTTCGCAGTAATATTTGAATGTGTTACGGATCTTGGTTGTGAAGGTATCCTTGAATCCCATGTCGATGTAGCCCCATGTGAAAGCTTCATCACCGGAGATAGCCATGTCATAATCAGCTTCCCAGTCGCCAAGGCCATCAGCTGCTGCTTCGATGTCAGCCTTTGTGTACATGATATCTGTCTCGGAATCTTCAGAACCAGCATCCTCTGCTGCTGCATCATCAGCTGCCTCAGATGTAGCTTCTGCTGCGCTGCTTGCTGCTTCTGCTGCTTCAGAAGTAGCTTCTGCTGCGCTGCTTGCTGCTGCGCTGCTTGCTGCTGCGCTGTCTCCGCCTGAAGAAGAGCTGCCGCCGCATGCTGCAAGGCTAGCTACCATACCTGCTGCAAGGATTGATGCAAGAATCTTTTTTTTCATTTGTTTTCCTCCCTTAATGAAAATAAAAAAGATATATTTATTAACATATGCCCGTAAATAACGGAGCATATATCAATCAAGGTGAGTGGTGCGGTCTGCCAGGCGGACGATAATCGGGTGACATCCGCCTGACATCCGTTTATAAACTTAATTAAGCACTAACTCTTACGAAATCAGCCTTTTGTTCTGGCGTTACGTACAACAGTATCGATGATAACTGCGAGCAGTACCAGAAGACCAAGAACGAGTTTCTGCAGAGATGCTGTGATGTTCTGCAGGTTCATGAAGTTACGGATGATACCGATGATCAGAGAACCGATAATGGTGTTAACAACTGTACCAGTACCACCTGCCATGGATGTACCACCCATGACAACGGCTGCGATTGCGTCCATCTCGTAGGTAAGAGCTGCTGCCGGCTGACCGGAGTTCATACGAGCCATCAGGACGATACCTGCTGCTGCTGACATAAGTCCGGAATAAACTGCTGCGAAGAACTTAACCATGCTGACGTTGATACCGGAAGCTTTTGCAGCATTCTGGTTACCACCGACTGCATACATGCCGCGTCCGATCGGAGTCCAGGACAGGATATAGTAGGTGATCAGCAGGATGATGATCATCAGGATAACCGGGAACGGAATGATTCCGATGTATCCCTGGCCGATGAATGTATAAGCATCACCGAGGTTGGAGTAGTTCTGTCCGCCTGTGAAGGTCATGATGAAACCTTCAGCGACCATCATGGTTGCCAGTGTTGCGATGAACGGCGGGATATCAAACTTTGTAATGAAGAAACCTGCAAAAGCGCCGAAGCAAAGTCCTGTGAACAGTGCTACCAGGATTGCAAGGAACAGGTTGTGTGTTGTCAGCATGCAGTATGCTGAAAGGGTACCTGCGCAGGCAAGGACTCGGGATGCACCCAGGTCGATCATGCCGCAGATGATCATGAACTGCTCACCGCAGGCAAGCAGGGTGATAACAACGACCTGTCTCAGGATGTTTCGGATGTTCATACCGGAAAGGAAGTTGTGGTTTACAACTGCGAAGATGATGAACATCAGAATGAAAATCAGGAAAATACCATATTTACTATAAAATTCACCAAAATTAAATTCTTTTTTCTCTGCCTTAGCCATTAGCCGCACTTCCTCCTAATGCAAAACTCATAATCGCTTCCTGAGAGAAGTCCTCTCTCATAACTTCACCTGTAACACGTCCCTCTGCCATTACCAGTGTTCTGTCGCAGACACCGATAATCTCCGGAAGTTCTGAGGAAATCATGATAACGCCTGCGCCCTGTTCAGCCAGATCGATCATGATCTTATAAATCTCATACTTCGCACCGACGTCGATACCACGTGTCGGCTCATCGCAGATGAATACGAGCGGATTCTGCAGCAGCCATTTTGCAATAACGACCTTCTGCTGGTTACCGCCGGAAAGACTCATTGCCGGTGTGTCGATCGAAGGCGTCTTAATGCGGAGTTTTCCTTTCATCTCCTCTGCATCCTTACGCTCTGCAATCTTGTTCAGGAATACGCCTCTGTACTTCTTCAGATTCGGAAGTCCGATGTTCTCACAGATCGAACGGATCAGGACAAGACCTTCCAGCTTACGGTCCTCAGAGAGGTAAATGATACCATGATCAATTGCATCTTTTACCTTGCTGACTTTAACCTCTTTGCCGTTCAGGGTCATCGTTCCGCTCTTAATCGGATCAAGACCGAAGATGCCGCGGCATGTCTCTGTACGGCCTGCGCCGACCAGTCCTGCCATGCCGAGAATCTCGCCTTTATGAAGCGTGAATGTGACATTGTGGAACTTTTCGCCGGAAAGATCCTTGACCTCAAAGAGCGGCTCGCCGACCTTGTTGGTCTTCTCCGGATAAACGTTGTCCATCTTACGTCCGACCATCTTTGCAATGATCTCATCCTGTGTGAGGTCATTGATATCATGAGAGGAAATACTCTTTCCGTCTCGAAGAACGGTCAGTCTGTCACCGACGACTTTCAGCTCGTCAAGCTTATGAGAAATGTAGATGATAGCAATGCCCATCTTCTTCAGGCGCATAACCTGCTCATGAAGGACAGCTACCTCTGCCTCTGTGATTGAGGATGTCGGCTCATCCATGATAATGATTTTTGCGTTAACTGAGATTGCCTTGATAATCTCGATGATCTGTGTATCCGATACGGTCAGTGAACGCATCAGTGCTTTTGCATCATACTTGAAGCCAAGTTCATCGATGAGGCGCTGTGCCTCTTTGAACATATACTTCTTGTTGATCATCTTGAACTTGTTCTGCGGCAGTCTTCCAAGGAAAATGTTCTCTGCGATGGTCAGATCCGGAACCGGGTTCAGCTCCTGATGGATTGTCGCAACACCTTTTTCCTTCATGTATCTCGGATTGTGGGTGGTAATCTTCTCTCCGAAGACATATACCTCGCCTTCATCGGCTGTGTACATGCCATTGATACATTTGATCAGTGTCGATTTACCGGCGCCATTCTCGCCTACCAGAACGTGACATTCGCCTTCGTTTACTGTGAAGCTGACATTATCCAGCGCTTTTACACCCGGAAAAGACTTGGAAATGTTTTTCAGCTCGATAGCAACCTTTTTTTCCGCCACTCTATCCCTCCTTTACCAAATTGATCGCTGCGTCCCCCCTGAAGCAACCGACTCTCTGTCCTGAAACAGCAACCTGCACAAATTTAAGCCGATAATTTGTACAACCCGCCCAAAAAAGAGGGCAAATTGCTTCTATACTTGGACAAAATTCATTGTATCACTTTTTGCACATGCGAAAGTAGCACAATTCGAATAATAACTTGGACATTTCGAATATTTCGTTAATTATTTATTCATAGTTCGTTCACATTGTTAAACTATAAACAAATTATAAACTAATCTTTCAGCAAAATGCCCATCAGCGCTCTGTCGAATTCATCAAAAGCGCCATAAAGAGACTGCCCCCGCAGAAAGAGGGGCAGTCTCAATTTTGTATATTTTACTGACTGATCGTCATCTTCAGTGCATCGATGGATGTCTGAAGGCCCGCCTCTACGGACATGGTAAGATCTTCCATCTCCAGAGATACATATCCGTCATATCCCATCATGGAGCAGACAGAGAAGAACTCTTTCCACCATTTCAGATCCTTGCCGCAGCCGACTGCGACATAATTCCATGTGCGGTCTTTTGTCTCGGTGACCGGCAGATTCTCGAGCAGTCCGTCAACATCGACATTGTACTGTTCCGGACGTGCATCCTTGCCGTGTACATAGTAAATCTTATCGCCCAGTGCACGTGCAGCCGCGATCGGCTCTGCACCCTGAATCATCAGGTGGGACGGATCCAGGTTCAGTCCGAGTACGTCAGACAGCTCCGGTCCTACAACTTCGCAGAGCTTGTTGAATGTGCGGACATTGTGAACAAGCGCGCCCGGGAACTCCTCGATCGCAATCTTCTCAACGCCGTTGTCCTTTGCACACTGGCAGAACTCTTTCCACCACTCTGCAGCAACTTCCCACTGATACTTCACAGCTTCTGCCATGTAGTTGAATCCGTCATACTCCGGCCAGGAGATGGTGGAAACGATCCAGTTCGGGGTCTTGTCGCCAGGCGCACCTGCCGGAAGACCGGACATGGTAACGATCGTCTTAACACCCAGGAGGCCTGCGAGTTTCAGGGTGTCGTGCTGGGTCTTGCTGTGCGCCTTGCCCATCGGTGTGTCGATCAGCGGATTGCCGGAGCAGTTCAGTGCGGAAATCTCAAGGCCTCTCTTGTCGATCTCTGCCTTGAATGCAGCGAGCTTGTCCGGATTGTTGATCAGCTCTTCTGCTGAAGGAATAAAATGACATCCACCCCAGCCGCCTGCGGTCAGTTCAATTGCAGGAATGCCATATGCAACAACCTTGTCGAGCATCTCTGTGAACGGGATCGGACCGAATACATCTGTACAAATTGAAAGCTTCATTTGTTTCCTCCTTAACATCTTTTGCCAGTTTGATAAATACCTTCTCCCTTTATCCTGACTGCGGAATCAGGTTTATGGTTTTATTATATAACCTTCCCGGCAAGTAACCATATAAAAAATGCAATGTCAGATTCTTCTCTACCCCCGGAAGGGTATGAACTTCTTTATATATCGCCTGGTTTCCAAAGATTTTTTTTGCCGTTTTTGCGGATCCTATATTTTCTGCAAAACCGCCCAAAACCGCCCCGGCATTACCCGGGGCGGTCCGGCAGTTTTTTCTTCTTTTCAGGCTGACACCAGCTGATAAATCCCGATGTCCGGTTATCTGGTTTTATTATTCAAAATCTACCCAGACAGCGCCTTCGTCAGCGGATTTTGCACAGCTGTTGATCCAGCGGATGCCGTCGATGCCGTGGTCAAGATCCGGATAGATGATGCTGTTGACAGTCTCTTCGTCGCCGCGGTTCTTTGCGTCGATAACCTGTGCGAATCTGGTGTACAGGTTTGCCCAGCTCTCCGGAAGTCCTTCATAGTGAAGTGCGCCCAGACGCTCGTCTTCCTGTGCGAGGCCATCGAGGTAGTCCATGCCGCGGGTCAGGATCTGCGCCGGCTGACCCTGTACTTCGTAGCGAAGCTGGTCGCATGTCTGGTCGTTCCACTCCAGAGAAGCCTTGGAGCCGACGATACGGATGTGCTGGGAGCTCATGTCGCCTGCGTTGACAGCGGATGCCCACATACGGCCGACAGCACCGCTCTCATAGCGCATCAGTACATATGCGTTGTCCTCCAGCGGATATCTGGAACCGACAAATGCCTGGCGGTCACACAGAACCTGTTTCAGCTTCAGATCCGGGCAGATCAGCTGGCTCATGTAGAATGTATGTGTGGACAGGTCGCCGAGAACGAAGGATTTACCAACCTTTGCCGGGTCAACACGCCACTTCTGTCCTTCTGCCTTGACATCCGCCTCAGCGTTGCAGCCAAATCCATGTGCATAGCGAAGGTCAACCATGTTGATCTTTCCGAGCATGCCGCTCTGAACCATTGCGCGCATCTGCAGGAGCATCGGGAATCCGGAGAATCCGTATGTTACGCAGACAACTTTGCCCTTTTCCTCAGCGAGTTTCTTGATCTCAAGACCCTGCTCAACTTCGAAAAACAGCGGCTTCTCGCAGATGACATGCAGGCCTGCCTCAAGAGCAGCTTTGCAGACTTCGTAGTGCTGGAAGTTCGGTGTAGCGATGTCAACAACTTCGATGCCGTCTTCGCGCTCAGCTTCTTTTGCGAACATGGTCTTGTAGTCCGGGTACAGACGCTCCGGATCCATGTTCAGAGCCTTACCGAAATCTACGCAGCGGTCAGCGTCGATATCGAATGCTGCTGCCTGCAGATCAAAGTTTGTGTTGTCCATGCGTGCGCCAAGACGATGCTTGTATCCGACCTGGCTTGTACGTCCGCCGCCTACGATTCCCCATCTGAAAGGTCTTGCAATTTTCTTTTCGCCGATGTTCATTTTGTTTTCTCCTTTTCTTTTAATGATTGTTGTTTTAATTGAATGGATATTGTTTGATTGTGTTTTATTTAAGTGCTGCTTATTGATTTCCTGTAGTTGTCGACGGGCTTCTGATTCGTCTCGTTTTGTTTCCTGCGGTTTGTTGTCCCGCTTGTTGAGTTTATAATACAATGCCTTTTTGCTAATTTCAACAGGTTTTTAAATATAATTGGTTAATCGTTTAAGTTAATTTCACCTTTACAACAGACTTCCTGGAATATATACTACATACAGAGCTTTCACTTCACGTGAGACCGCTTCCGGCATATATCAGCCGGAACAATTTCTGCCGGGATTATCCCGCCGGCCGGGAAAGGACCTTATTGTATGAGTACAATTAAAGAAGTCGCCGCAAAAGCAGGCGTATCTGTCGCAACCGTTTCCTATGTATTAAATAATTCACGTCCCGTTAAACCCGATACGCGTGAACGCGTTCTGGAGGCCGCACAGGCGCTCGGCTATGTACCGAATGCCTCTGCGCGCAGTCTGCGTGTTACTGCTTCCAAATCGATCGGTATTGTTCTGCCGAATATACAGGATGCACTGTACGCAAGTATTTTTACCAGTCTCTCTTCCTATTTACAGAGCCATGGCTATATTCCCCGGGTGGCTTTTTCCAATGACATCCCGGAACAGGAACAGAAAAGCATCAGCGAGCTGGTTGCAATGAATATTGACGGCCTTCTTCTGATCACATGTCAGCCGGAGCAGACAGATTTTTTTCAGCACCGTGTCGCTGATGTCGGTGTGCCGACCGTCTTTATTGAGCGCGCGCCTACCTCTTTTGCCACGAATTTCATCGGGTTTAATTCCTACCAGGCAACCTACCGGCTCGTGACACATCTCCTGGAAAGAGGCTACCGCAGAATACTGCTTGCCTGCGGCCCCCTGATGTTTTCCCCGGAGCAGAACTGTCTGCAGGGATATCAGGATGCAATCGCTTCTTACAGCGAATCCGGTCTGCCGGACAGGAGTCCCGGCACCACGGACATTGAATCACTGATCTTCTCTGTTAATATGAACAAAGAAGATGCATTCCGCGATTATCTTTCCCGGTACGCCAACACTGCACCGGAAGCCATCATCTGCACCAGCCGCGAAATTGAAAAAGGAATCAACGCCGCAGTCCGCTACTGCGGTCTCAGCATCCCGGAAGATCTCCTGGTGATCACATTCGGCGAGGAATCCTGGAACAACATGCAGGCCGGAAACGGCATGCACCAGATTGCACGCCCGGCAATGCAGCTTGGCGATCTGGCCGCAAAGGCAATGATCCGCAGCATCGAACAGCCCGATTTGAATGATCTTGTCTACAGCGAACTGGAGGATACGACCGCCGATGACGCACTTGATTTCCCGGACGCCGGCACGCTCCGGCAGCATCAGCCGGGGCCGGTAAACAGCACCGGAACCAGACCGCCCGGTCTCCGCATTCTGATTGTCGACACCACCGCGACCCAGCCGATCATTTCGCTGACGCGCAATTTCACCGACCGGACAGGCATTCCCGTAACATACGACGTATGTGTTCAGGAGGATCTTCACAAAAAAATGCGGGAGGATTATCAGTCCATCCTCGAAACATATGACCTGTTTACCTATAATTCCCCGTGGCGCGATCTGATGGCCGAACACGGCTGTCTGACAGATTTGTCGGATTTCATCAGCCAGTATCATATCAACACGGACCGCTTTTTCAGCCAGACACTGGAAAACTGCCTCATTGACGGGAGAATGCACGGCATTCCCTTCACCGCCGCAAGTCAGATCCTGTTTTACAGGAGTGATTTTTTTCAGGATTCCGCTTTTCAGAAAGCATTTGCCCTGAATAATACCCTGTCCCTGCGCCCGCCGCGCACCTGGACAGAATTTAACAATATTGCGGCCTTTTTTACACGTTCGGTAAACCCCGGCTCGCCGACAGAATACGGCACTTCTTTTACAGCGCGCAGCAATGAATTTCTCGGGCCCGAGCTGCTGATCCGTCTGTCATCCTACGGCGGAGCACTCTGGGATTCATACAATCACCCGACATTCCTGACCGCCGCAAATGTGCGGGCATTTGACGCCGCACTGACCACCCTGCAGTATGTTGCACCCGATTATACAGGAAAAGACATTGACCAGAGTATTGAAGATTTCTGCAGCGGAAAAACTGCGATGCTGATCTCCTTCAGTGATCATGCACACCTGATCAGCCGGCTGCTGCGCCAGAATCTGCAGGCACAGATCGGCTCCTTCCGGATTCCCGGAAATAAACCTGTTCGCGGCGGATTCAGCTTCGGTGTTAACCCGCGGTCGCTGAAGCGCCGTGAGGCTTTTGAATATCTGAACTGGTTCTGCAGACGCGACACCAGTTTTTACCTGACCGTTCTGAACGGTGCATCGCCGTTTACTGAGCCGTACCATAACTTTGAACTGCAGAAACTTTATCCATGGCTTGTTTGGTCAGAACAGAGCATTATGCCTTCCGTGCCCCGCTATATTCCGCACCGGAAAGGACAGCGAATTATCCCGACAGGCGATGTCATGTCCATCCTGTGCGATGCATTCCGCACAGCAGCCAGCGGTTCCATGACACCTGAGGAAGCACTTACACAGGCGCAGGAACAGGCCGAACAGCTCTACCGTCAATATGGATATCCTATAAGAAAAACAGCCTCCGTCACCAAACGGTGACAGAGGCTGTTCTCTTATTAATCTTAATTAATTCTTCCTTTTCCTGATGCGACAGCTGCTTGATCTTTACCTCTCGGGACATCGCATCATGCTTTGTCTCGTACTGCTCTGCATAGATCAGGCTGACCGGCCGCCTGCTTTTTGTATATTTTGCACCGGTCCCGGCGTTGTGACTGGCTACCCGTTTCTTCAGATCAGTCGTATAACCGGTGTAATAACTGCCGTCACTGCACTCCACCATATAAGTATAATAGTATTTCACCCGGTTACTCTTCTGCCGATTCTTCTTCTGCATCTTCACCAAGCCTGCTGTACAGCGTAACTGCATCCACAATGTTTGCATGCTCCACGCCGCCGGCATGTCCCGTTACCATGATGTACTCCTCGCCTTCGTACCGGCAGATGCTGGCAAGGGTATGCATTGCCTCATCGGTATACCCTGTCTTGCCGCCCATATAGACCGCGCCGTTCGGCAGGTTGACCGTATCAATGTGCATATAGCTGTTATTCGTCAGCGGAATGCCCGCAGGATGTACATCTGTCTGTGACGTTGTATAGCTGCGCGCTGTGAAAATCTGTTTGAAGATTTCATTCTGCAGTGCATACTTCTCCAGCTTGATAAAGTCCTTGCAGGTCGTATAGTGATCTTCATTGTGAAGTCCGATCGAATTGGTAAAATGCGTGTTTTTCATGCCCAGTTCTTCGGCCTTCTTGTTCATCAGATCAACAAACGCCGACTCAGAACCGGCAACCTTGTCGCAGACTGCCATGCACGCTTCCGCACCGGACGGCAGCATAACGCCATAGAGAACATCCCGGTAGGTAACCTTCTCGCCGGCCTCAAACCCTGCGCGGCTCGCCTGTTCCGCATAGTGCGCATCAATGTATTCCTGCTTAATCGTGACTTCGCTGTCCAGATCGTCTACATTCTCGATTCCCAGAATGCAGGTCATAATCTTTGTCATGGACGCCGGGTACATTTTCTCCTTGGAAGCTTTGGTAAACAGAACCGCGCCGTCAGAGAGACGCACCATGCGCGCGTAATCACTGTACACGCCCTTACCGGAAAGCTTTTTCACGTTCTTTGCCGCTTCTGCTTTTGCCTCTGCCTCGGCTGCGGCTGCCTCTTCCTCGGAAGGAAGCTGCGGCATCTCAACCTTATTCTCACCGACATAGTGCATCTTGAATTCATCTGCCGAAGTTCCGGAGACTGCCGCAATCTCGCTCGAAGCAGCATTGCCGAATCCCCGCTGCAGCACCAGCGCCGCCAGAATTCCGACCAGAAGCACGATAATAATAATTGTCAGAACCATGCCGATCCTGCCGGATTTCTTCTTTTTCTTTTTCTTCCTTGTTTCCTCTGCCATGTTCTCTCTCCCCTGTCGTATTTCGAACATCCCGGACCTGAATGATTGCTTCAGATACCACAAACCTGATGATACCATGTGACTAATTCAATGTCAAAACAGCATGGATCGAAACCCGCCGCCTGCAGAGAGGCGGGGACTCCCCCACTCAATTGCTTACTCCAGTTCCACCCCTTCCAGATCCTCGCCGGGGTACTCGTCAATATCCTGGTAGTGCCACCACTCGCCCCAGTATCCTTCAAATCCGGCATCCGACATGGTCTGGTCCAGCATCCAGGCATTTTCCGCCTCTTCCTCTGTACAGTCATCGTAATCCCGGTCGGCCTTCAGCGAAAAGTCATCAAAACCGGTGGGCAACGGAATCTCACTGCCATCTTCCCGGACGACCGTAATATCCACGGTATTTCCGAAATTATGCGACGTGTAGCCGCGCTCCTCCGGATTGGAGACATAGGTGGGATCCGGATATGCATCCCAGAGTGCCTGCTGTGCCCAGAGCGGCCGGAACGCGTCCCAGATCTTAAGCGTCAGTCCCTGTTCCCTCATCACATCCTGTACATACTGCAGACGCT
This sequence comes from Eubacterium sp., assembly GCA_017433615.1. Taxonomy (GTDB): domain Bacteria; phylum Bacillota; class Clostridia; order Lachnospirales; family Lachnospiraceae; genus CADBRN01. The sequence continues at coordinate 18,911 of JAFRGW010000106.1, read as the reverse complement.
TTACCGTACCGTACCGCAGATAGGCATCTTTAAAATCATAGATAATCTGGCCGGTAAAATTATCCTCTGTCGCATATTTGAGTTCGACCAGAATATCCGGAATGTAATCCCGCACCCGGACCAGATCATCATCCTCCGGTTCTGCAGCTGTCGCCGAAAGGGAATTGCCTGCCTGCTGTGATGTGGCCCCTGCAGATGCATCTGCGGATTCCGCCGCCGGTGCCGGACTGCTGCTGTCAGTTTCCGCTTCTGCTTCTGTTCCGGATGCTGCAGCACTTACAGAAGAGGAATCTGTTTCCGGCAGTTCTGCAGAGTTTTCTTTATGGCTGCACGCACACAGCAGCAAAGACAACAGCAAGATAAGAGACAGCCATGCTGCACCTGTTATTTTCCGTCTTTTTTTCTTCATAAATGAATCCCCCCCGGGGCGGACCCTTGATTTTCCGCTCCATAAATCCGATGCAAGTATCATAATCCACAAAAAAATGTTTGTAAATATTTCTTCCGCAAAATGGTTGACACTTTAAGTTTCACATGCTACAATGCTACCAATTTAACAGCTTAAACCGTTGAAGCGGAGATAACGGCAGCCATGCCCCCACAGAGAGCCTTAGATGCTGAGAATAAGGCGGGAAACAACCTGTCAAATGGACCGCGGAGGGTGCAGTCAAATGTGAAACAGCCCGCAGGACGCAGCGCCGGCAGACCCGGCCAGTCTGATTATAGTTACGGGAGACCGGTTTCACAGAGTATTCTGCAACGTGCAGGCATACGTCAGTTGCCGGGGATATGATTGTATCCCGCTAAGCGCACGGGGAAACCCGTGAACCAGGGTGCCACCGCGGATTTTATCTATTCGCCCCTGACAGAGCATCTCGTTCTGTCAGGGGTTTTTTACTGTATAAGCTCTTGCCGGGCGTCCGGATACTGCCGCACGAAGTGTGTGCAGTCATCCGGGAGTCAGACAAGGCAACAGGCATGAGCACGATCCTGCGCAGCAGGAGGAAAATGCGAATTTTTTATGGAGGTGAAACGATGCAAATTACACCGAACCTTGTTGATGTCAGATACTACGCAGAAAGCGGAAACTATGATGTTCTGCCGGTCAGCTGCGAGATTCTCTCAGATTTTACAACGCCGATTGAAACCATGCGGATTCTGAAACATGTCTCCCGCCACTGTTACATGCTGGAATCTGCACAGGCAAATGAAACCTGGGGGCGGTACACATTCCTCGGCTATGACCCGATCATGGAAGTCACCTGCATTGACGGAAAAATGCAGGCCGGTAATATCCACATGCAGACCGATAATCCCTCCGATGTGCTGCGGCAGATTCTTTCCGGATACAGAAGTCCCCGCTTCGATCATCTTCCGCCCTTTACCGGCGGACTGGTCGGATATTTCTCGTTCGATTATCTTGGCTACAGTGAGCCGGCCGTCCGCTGCGGCGCTGATGACAGTGAAGCCTTTAAAGATGTAGATCTGATGCTGTTTGACAAAGTAATCGCTTTCGACAATCTGCGTCAGAAAATCATCCTGATTGTCAACATGCGGCTGGAGGACGGCGAAGCGGGCTATAACAGAGCCGTACTGGAGCTGAACCAGATGGTCAGCCTTCTGCGCACAGGGGCAAAACGGGATGAACCGGGCGGAAAGCTGACCGGTGCCGTTACTGCGCTTTTTGACCGGCAGCAGTTTTGCGATATGGTCGCACAGGCAAAACATCATATTTTTGAGGGGGACATTTTCCAGATTGTTCTCTCGAACCGCCTGTCGGCACCATTTGAGGGAAGTCTTCTGAACACCTATCGCATGCTTCGTACCATCAACCCGTCTCCATACATGTTTTATTTTGCGGGCACAGATGTGGAAGTAGCCGGTGCTTCGCCGGAGACACTGGTGCGTCTGGAAGACGGCATCCTTCACACGTTTCCGCTTGCCGGCACACGGCCGCGCGGGAAAACACCGCAGCAGGATATTGCACTGGAGCAGGAACTGCTGGCCGATGAAAAAGAGCTGGCTGAACACAACATGCTGGTAGATCTCGGGCGAAATGATCTTGGGAAAATCAGCCGGTTCGGGACGGTTCAGGTAGAAAAGTTTCACAGCATTGAGCGCTTCTCCCATGTAATGCACATCGGCTCCACCGTGTGCGGCGAGATCCGCCCGGAGAAGGATGCGCTCGATGCAATCGAAGCGGTTCTCCCTGCCGGCACGCTCTCCGGGGCGCCGAAAATCCGGGCCTGCCAGCTGATCGCAGAACTGGAAAATGACAAGCGGGGCATCTACGGCGGCGCCATCGGCTACATCGATTTTACCGGAAACATGGACACCTGTATCGCCATCCGCATCGTCTACAAAAAGAACGGGCGGGTATTCGTACGCAGCGGCGCCGGCATCGTCGCCGATTCTGTTCCTGAAAAAGAATACGAGGAATGCCTGAACAAGGCACGTGCATCTCTCACAGCACTCGAACTGGCACAGGAGGCGGATTTATGATTCTTTTAATTGATAATTATGACAGTTTTTCCTATAACCTCTACCAGCTCATCGGCGGAATTGATCCGGACATCCGCGTCATCCGGAACGATGAACTGTCTGTTGAAGACATCCGCACGCTTGCGCCGGCCCGGATTGTTCTCTCACCGGGTCCGGGCAGACCGGAAGACGCAGGCTGCATCATCGAAGTTGTACAGAAACTCGGCACAGACATCCCGATCCTCGGCGTATGCCTCGGCCACCAGGCAATCTGCGCGGCATACGGCGCGACAGTTACCTACGCAAAAGAGCTGATGCACGGAAAGCAGTCGCTGATCACAACTGACCGGGACTGCCTTCTGTTCCGGGGCTGCCCGAAACAAATGCAGGTCGCGCGTTATCACTCTCTGGCAGCCGACAGAACAACCATGCCGGACGAACTGCTTATCACTGCACACACGGAAGACGGGGAAGTGATGGCTGTACAGCACAAAACAAATCCTGTTTTCGGTGTGCAGTTTCACCCGGAATCCATCATGACCCTGTACGGAGAAACCATGCTGCGGAATTTTATTTCGCACGAGTATTAAAGATTGAATTCTCAGAACACTAAGATCAAAAGAGGAGCACCAATAATGATCAAAGAAGCAATTGTAAAAATCGTAAGCAAAGAAGACCTGACCTATGACGAAGCCTACACCGTCATGAATGAAATTATGAGCGGTGAGACAACCGCGACACAGAACGCCGCGTTTCTGGCATCCCTTTCCACAAAAAGCGCGCGGGCTGAGACAACAGATGAGATCGCCGGCTGCGCGGCTGCCATGCGCGACCACGCAACAAAGGTGGAAACCGATATGGATCTTTTCGAAATCGTCGGCACCGGCGGTGACAATGCACAGAGCTTTAACATTTCCACCACGGCTGCAATCGTCGCCGCGGCAGGCGGGATGAAGGTCGCCAAACACGGAAACCGCGCTGCATCTTCCAAGAGCGGAACCGCTGACTGTCTGGAAGCACTCGGCGTCAACATCAGCCAGAGTCCGGCGCGCTGTATTGAACTTCTGAACGAAGTCGGCATGTGCTTCTTCTTCGCACAGAAATACCACACATCGATGAAATATGTCGGCGCAATCCGAAAGGAACTCGGCTTCCGTACGGTATTCAACATTCTCGGCCCGCTGACCAATCCGGGAAGTCCCTCCATGCAGCTTCTGGGTGTCTACGACGACTATCTGGTCGAACCGCTTGCCCAGGTTCTGATCAGTCTCGGCGTAAAACGCGGCATGGTTGTATACGGCATGGACAAACTGGATGAAATATCAATGAGCGCCCCGACGAAAATCTGCGAAATCCGGGACGGATGGTTCAAATCCTATCTCATCAAGCCGGAAGATTTCGGATTTATCCGCTGCACCAAAGACGAACTTGTCGGCGGCACGCCGGAAGAGAATGCAGCCATCACGCGCGCCATCCTGTGCGGCGAAGAGAGAGGTCCGAAGCGGGATGCCGTTCTGCTGAATGCAGGCGCAGCCCTGTACATCGGCGGCAAGGCAAACCGCCTGGAGTATGGCATCTCCATGGCTGCCGGTCTGATCGATTCCGGCAAAGCCATTGAAACACTGGACAAAATGATCGCCGTCAGCAACCGGCCGGAGGAATGATTGATGACCATTCTGGAACAAATCGCGGCACATGCACAGGAGCGTGTCACAAACGAAAAGAAACGAATCAGCACAGAGGAACTCCGATCACTCGCTGTATCCGGTACGCCGGCAGACGGCAGGGCATTCTGCGATGCACTTGTAAAACCCGGCCTGCGCTTCATCTGTGAGGTGAAAAAGGCATCCCCCTCAAAAGGCATCATTGACCCGGAATTCGACTATATGCAGATCGCAGCTTCCTATGAAAATGCCGGTGCCGACTGCATTTCCTGTCTGACAGAACCGGAGTGGTTTCTGGGATCTGATGCCATTTTCCGGGAAATCCGTTCGCTGGTCCGGATCCCGATGCTGCGCAAAGACTTCACTGTAGATGAGTATCAGATCTATCAGGCAAAACTGATGGGCGCCAACTGCATTCTTCTGATCTGCGCCCTGCTTCCGACGGAAACACTGTCCCGCTATCTGCAGATCGCTTCTGATCTGGGACTGGCGGCACTCGTTGAGGCCCATGACGAAGCAGAGATCGCTTCTGCCGTCAGCGCAGGAGCAGAAATCATTGGCGTCAACAACCGGAACCTGAAGGATTTCAGCGTGGACTTCTCAAACGCCGCAAGACTGCGCGATCTGATCCCGCCGGACTGTCTGTATGTTGCCGAAAGCGGCGTGCAGACGCCGGAAGACGCCGCCGTTTTAAAGAAAATCGGCGCAGATGCCGTGCTGATCGGCGAGACGCTGATGCGGGCGCGGGACAAAGGGGCTGTGCTGGATGCCCTGCGGAGGTGTGGCGGGGAAGCATAGATATATCGGGTAAGGAGAATGTCTCCCGCCTCAGGAGGAATTCGTCGGGGAGACATTCTCCTTACCCGGCTCAGGTGTGATTCGCCGGGGTGACATTTTGCTTCCCCGGCCCAGAAGGGATTCGCCGGAGAGACATGCTGATGACCCTGTTCAGTACGAGTTCACAGGAGAGGCCTACTGCTTATCCGGGCATCCTGTATGGAGAAATAGAGTATGACGAAAATCAAAATCTGCGGTCTGACGCGGCCGCAGGATATCGCGTATGTGAATGAGACGAAACCGGATTATATCGGTTTTATCCTGCTTTTTCCGAAGAGCAGACGCAATTTGACGCCCGTGCAGGCCGCGGTGCTGCGAAAGGAGCTGGATCCTGCGATTCGCGCAGTTGGTGTATTTGTAAACCAGCCTGCAGGAACCGTTCTGGAGGCGGCACAGTCGGCCGGTCTGGATGTGATCCAGCTGCACGGGCAGGAAGACGCCGCATATATCCGCGGGATCCAACATGCTTCCGGCCTGCCGGTCTGGAAGGCATTCCGCATCCGTACACCTGCCGATCTGGATGACGCAGCTGCGTCTCCTGCAGACGCCGTCCTTCTGGACAACGGCTACGGCACCGGCGAGGTCTTTGACTGGACCCTCGCCCGGGACTTCGAACGGCCGTTTTACCTGGCAGGCGGTCTGACGCCCGAAAACATCCCGGACGCTGTCCGCACCCTGCACCCCGCCCTCGTCGATCTCTCCTCCGGCGTCGAAACCGCCGGATACAAAGATCCTGCTAAAATACGTGCCGCTGTCAAAGCAGCCCATACTTCATGATTCACCAGGATTCTCATAATCACAAGAAAGGAAAAACCATGCACAAAGGACGCTTCGGCGCTCACGGCGGCCAGTACATCCCCGAAACCCTGATGAACGCCGTCATTGAGCTGGAAAATGCATACAATCACTTCAAAAACGACCCTGCCTTTTTGCAGGAACTTGATACACTGTTCAACGAATACGCCGGCAGACCCTCCCGCCTGTATTACGCCGAAAAAATGTCGCGGGATCTGGGCGGCGCGAAGATCTACCTGAAGCGGGAGGATCTCAATCACACCGGCGCGCACAAGATCAACAACGTCCTTGGTCAGGCACTGCTCGCAAAGAAAATGGGCAAGACGCGCCTCATCGCAGAGACCGGCGCCGGGCAGCACGGCGTCGCAACAGCAACTGCCGCTGCACTTATGGATATGGAATGCGTCGTTTTTATGGGCGAAGAGGATACCATCCGGCAGGCTCTGAACGTCTACCGCATGCGGCTTCTGGGTGCAGAAGTCATCCCGGTCAAAACCGGAACGGCGACACTCAAAGACGCTGTCTCGGAGGCGATGCGCGAGTGGACTTCCCGGATCGACGACACCCATTACTGCCTCGGCTCTGTTATGGGACCACATCCGTTCCCGACGATTATGCGGGATTTTCAGGCTGTCATTTCCAGAGAAATCAAAGTTCAGATTCTGGAGAAGGAAGGCCGGCTCCCGGACGCTGTTCTCGCATGTGTCGGCGGCGGATCCAATGCCATCGGCAGCTTTTATCATTTTATAGAAGACAAAGACGTCCGGCTGATCGGCTGCGAGGCGGCGGGAAGAGGCATCGATACCTTTGAGACCGCAGCAACCATTGCCACCGGAAAGCCAGGTATTTTCCACGGCATGAAGTCCTATTTCTGCCAGGACCAGTACGGACAGATCGCACCGGTCTATTCTATTTCGGCCGGTCTGGATTATCCGGGCATCGGGCCGGAGCACGCGTATCTGCACGATACCGGCCGCGCGGAATACGTTCCGGTCACCGATGAGGAAGCCGTCTCGGCATTTGAATATCTTGCAAAAACAGAGGGCATTATTCCGGCAATTGAGTCAGCACACGCTGTTGCACACGCCATGAAAATCGCACCGCAAATGGGCAGAGATAAGCTGATTGTCATTACCCTTTCCGGCCGGGGCGATAAAGACGTCGCTGCAATCGCACGCTACAGAGGGGAGGATCTTCATGAGTAATATCAGAAAAGCGTTTCAGAACGGAAAGGCATTTATTCCCTTTATTACCTGCGGCGACCCGGACCTGGAGACGACCGGAAAGGTTGTCCGCGCGGCTGTTGCGAACGGTGCGGACCTCATTGAGCTCGGTATTCCGTTTTCGGATCCGACTGCGGAGGGTCCCGTCATCCAGGCGGCAAATATGCGGGCGCTCGCCGGCGGTGTCACGACCGATCAGATCTTTTCCTTCGTCGCAGAACTGCGGCGCGATGTATCTGTTCCGCTGGTATTTATGACCTACGCAAATGTTGTATTTTCCTACGGCGCAGAAAAATTCATCGCAGCCTGCAGGGATCTTTCCGTTGACGGCCTGATCCTGCCTGATGTTCCCTTTGAAGAAAAAGAGGAATTTCTGCCGCTGTGCCGCAAATACGGCGTCGACCTCATTTCCATGATCGCACCCACCTCCGAGAACCGGATCGCGATGATTGCAAAAGAAGCGGAAGGCTTTCTTTACATTGTCTCCAGCCTCGGCGTGACCGGTACACGGAGCGAAATCAAGACTGATTTATCTTCCATTATGAAAGTAGTGCGGGAGAACACGGATGTCCCTTGTGCCATCGGCTTTGGCATCTCAACGCCGGACCAGGCAAAAAAAATGGCCGCCATCTCGGATGGTTCCATCGTCGGTTCTGCAATTATCAAACTGCTCGCGGCGCACGGGAGAGATGCGGCGGACTATGTCGGGACTTATGTAGGAGAAATGAAACAGGCTCTGCGCTGACAAGCAGCTGTCCGGTGTTTTCTGCACCGGGCAGTTTTTGATGTTCTTCTTGTACGTCCGCGCCAATTCTGCTAATATAGTAGCGTTTTTAACACAGATGAGGAGTCTCTCATCCTGATTCAGACACCTTACGAAAGGACGCTATTATCCTTATGCAGCACCAGACTTTACGAAACTCGTTCCTGCTTCTTATAACCGCGACGATCTGGGGAACCTCCTTTGTGGCCCAGAGCGTCGGCATGCAGACCGTTGACCCGCTGGTTTTTAACGGAACCCGCTCCATTCTGGCATTTGTTTTTCTGGCTGTCGTTATGATGATCCGGACGAAAAGATCACCGGAACTTCGCGTGCGGCTGCAGAATCATCCGCGGATCCATCTGACGGGCGGTATTGTCTGCGGCATCCTGCTCTTTGCCGCAAGCACAATCCAGTCCTACGGGATCAAATATACCACTGCCGGGAAATCAGGGTTTATTACAGCGTTTTATGTCGTGCTCGTACCTGTGATTTCCATGTTCTTCGGCAAGAAGGTATCCCGCACCATCTGGCTTGCAATTCTGCTCGCAGTCGGCGGCCTGTATCTGATTTGTATTAACGAATCCTTTACGATCAACCGCGGCGACCTGCTGACGATGGTGTGCGCTGTATTTTTTTCATTCCACATTCTGGCAATCGATCATTATACGGATCAGGTCGACGGCATCGCCATGTCCTGTATCCAATTCCTGACCGTGAGCGTCATCTCTGTCGTGCTGATGATCCTCTTTGTACGGCCTGACTTCCAGGCGGTGCGGGAAGCGTGGCTTCCGATCGGATATGCAGGCATTTTCTCCTGCGGCATCGCCTATACACTGCAGATTGTCGCGCAGAAGGGCATTCACCCCGCCGTCGCCTCGCTGCTGATGAGCATGGAGTCCTGCATCAGCGTCCTCGCCGGATGGCTGATCCTGCATCAGGCCATGTCTGCCCGTGAGCTTGCCGGCTGCGGTCTCATGTTCGCAGCAATTGTGCTGGCAGATGTGCTGCCGTCGCTGCTGCATCAAAAAACACAGCTTCAGGATGTCGAAACCGTCAGCTGACCCTGTGTTATGTTAAAACCGCGCCGGAGAAATCCAGCGCGGTTTACTTGTTTCGCAATGTTATAATTTCAGTACAAACTTCCGCAGTACTTCCGCGACGCCGTCATGGTTGTTATCCGCCATCGTAACATAGTCCGCTGCCGCCTTCGCATCGGCAAGTCCATTGCACATCGCCGCGCCGATTCCCGCTTCGCGGATCATTGGAATATCATTTGCTTCATCCCCGATTGCGATGGTGTCGCTGATCGGATAACCAAGCAGCTCTGCCATTTTATGAACGGCAATTCCCTTGTTCATCCCGTGGGATACAATTTCCAGATAAACCGGCGCAGAGAGAAACGCATCCAGCTTCTCAGCATAGTTCTCATTAATCCAGTCGCGCAGTGCAAGCAGCCCTGGATCCGGCTCTGCCGCCGCGCTGTCTCTGCCATGCGGCTGCATAGCCAGTGTACTCGAGTGCATCTTCACCGGCTCATCTTCCAGTTCCGCGATATCCGGAATCACTTCATAGTCAATTTCGATCAGACTGCAGTAGCTCTGCAGCTCTGCATCATCATTTTGCGGATCCACCAGCACCTTATCCCCGCGGTAGGCCTGGATATGCACACCGCGCCTGGCCGCTTCCGCAAACACTTTGCGAACCGTTTCAAGATCAATGGTCTGCTGGAAAATGGTCTTCTCATGTTCCGCATCATAGATCAGGCCGCCGTTATAAGCCACAATGTAGCTTCCCGGGCCGGCCAGACCATGCCGTTCCGCCTGCTTCTTTGCACTTGCAAGCGGCCGCCCGGTCGTCACAACGATTTTGTGCCCCGCTGCCATTGCCTCGTCAATCGCTTTCCGGTTTCCCGCAGGAAGTTTCTTGTCATCGGTCAGCGCTGTGCCGTCAAGATCCAGAAAAATCAGTTTCTTTCCCATTCTATTTCTAATCCCTGTATTTTTTCTTTCGAGGTCCGGCCCGGCAAATCTGCCGTTTTCAGATCTCAACCGCCTTGTCCCAGATTTCCCTGCTGAATTCCCGCGTCTCATTTTCCTTCCGGATAAAATCAATGATCACATCATAGCTTTCCGGTCTGTGCGGAAATGTACAGTTCGTGCAGTCCTTGATAATCTTATATCCGGCTTTCACTGACGGTTCCGGAATACCGCCGGCAGCATTGCCGCCCGCTTCAGCATGATCAGACGCACCGGCACCATCATTCGCCGCAGCCGGTCTCTTCTTCACCTTCAGCCACGCCGGATTACCCGGACACTTCTCCTTCAGATAGAAAGGGCAGTAACAGAACAGGCAGTTGAACGGTTCCTGGTCCTTGTGGCACGGAAAATACCGGCATTCTCTGTTTTCAAAAAAACGGCTGGAATTTTTCATATAAATCACCCCGCCTTGCGCACAAGCAGCTGCTTCATGCCGTTCTCCAGCCCTTCCACGGAGAGATCAAACATATTGAACATCTCAGCAAGCTGCAGATGTGTGCGTGTCCAGTAATTATCATAAGTCGGCATAGATTCCGGATTCAGCCAGATGATATGCGGAAAATGCCGCTTCATCTGCCGGAAGCATTCAATTCCGGACAACCCGTAGGCATGTGTCTGGAAATTATACTGCGGATGCTCCAGCTCATACGGATTCATAGCCGCGTCGCCGACCAGAATCACGCGGTAACTCTTATCATACTGTGCCAGAAACTTCTCGAACTGCACCGCGCTGTCAAAATTCATGCGCGGATCGGTATAGACATTGGAGCCGATACAATTGTGAAAATAATACGTGTGCAGTTCTTTAAAATGCCGCGAGGAAACCGCCGCCTGAAACAGCTGGCTGCAGAGGCCCGCATAGTAATCCATGGAACCGCCGCTGTCCATCAGCATCAACACCTTGATGGTATTGCGGCGCGCCTTCTTATAGCGCACCTGCAGCGTTCCCGCATTTTCACACGTGTCGTGGATGGTCGCGTCCACATCAAATTCTTCTTCATTACTCTGTGATGACAGATTGCGCAGCAGGCGGAATGCCATCTGGAACTGGCGCGTGTCCAGCTTGTTATCTTTCCGGAAATCGCGGTAGACACGCTGGCTCGCCACGGCCACTGCGGAGCGGTGCATCGACTTTCCGCCGACGCGGATGCCGCCGGGATGCCAGCCGTTGTTGCCGAACGCCGAGCGGCCCTGCGTGCCGACCCAGTAATTGCCGCCATTGTGCTCCTCGGTCTGTTCCGCCAGACGTTCCTCCAGCCTTTTCAGCAGTTCTTCGAGCGTCTCATCCAGTACGCCGGCCGCCTTCAGTTCCTCCAGCTCCCGGAACAGATTCTCTGACGGATGATTCAGCCAGTCCATCAGCTCGTCGGGAATTTCACCCTCGAACGGAACGCCCCGGAAATATTCCAGGAAAATCTGGTCGAACCGGTCAAACTCCGTCTCATTTTTTACCAGAATCGCCCGGGCCACGTGGTAGAATCCTGTCAGTGTGGATCCGTGCAAACCTTTTTCCAGCGCCTCGAGAAGCGACATCCATTCATTCGGAGCCACGTCCAGCCCGCGCTTTCTCATTAAGTAGAAGTATTCTGTGAACATATCTTTGTTCCTTTTTCGAAACTTAAAACCTCTGCTTACCGTCTCAGCTGCCGGTTCAGTGTCGCCAGATCCTTGTCTTTCTTCAGCAAAACCCCGGCGAGCGGAATCGTACTGGTGATTTTCTTCGGATTGACCCCGCAGACAGTCAGCGCGCGCAGCCAGTCGATCAGCTCGGATGTGCTGGGCTTCTTCTCGATGCCGCGCATCTGACGGACCTGGTAGAATGCCGCGATTGCCTGTGAGACCAGCTTGTCCTCCAGCCGGTCGAAGTGTACGTTGATGATATCTTCCATCTGTTCCGGATCCGGAAATTCAATGTAGTGGAAAATACACCGGCGCAGGAATGCATCCGGCAGTTCTTTCTCCGCATTGGATGTGATGATCACGATCGGACGCTGTTTCGCGCGGATTGTCTCCTTCGTCTCCGGAATATAGAATTCCATCTGATCCAGCTCCCACAGCAGATCATTCGGGAATTCCAGATCGGCCTTGTCAATCTCGTCAATTAACAGAACAACCTGTTCATCGGACTGGAAGGCTTCACCGAGTTTGCCGAACTTGATATAGCTGGCAATGTCGTCCACGCCCGCATTGCCGAACTGACTGTCATAGAGACGCTGTACAACGTCATAGACGTACAGGCCATCCTGTGCTTTTGTCGTGGATTTGATATTCCAGATGATCAGCTTCTTGCCGAGTGCGTCGGCGACAGCCTGCGCCAGCATTGTCTTGCCAGTGCCCGGCTCGCCCTTGACCAGAAGCGGCTTCTGCAGCGCAATGGCAATGTTGACGGTATTCATCAGATCTGCGGATGCGACATACTGTGTGTCGCGGTTAAATGAAAGCTGTTTCATGTCGGTTTCCTTTTTCCTGTTCTTTTATCGTTTTTTCCTTGCGAAATACTGCAAACGGATCAGCCCTGGCCGGCTTTTCTTCTCATTTACAAAAAAGGAGACAGAGAACCGTCCCCTGTCTCCCTAATTTATAGACTGCCCGCAGAATTGTCAAGAAAATCGTCGCTTCTTCTATAATTATCACCACCCGCAGCGGAAGTGCATCTCTACTAAGTTGACTTTGATTTTTATTCGTTGGATAATAAATAATTATCAGTTCATCTCATGAAGCGGGAGGTTTTTCCATGAATTATACAAATTCTCAAAAAGGCATTCAGAAAATCTTTATCGGCGAAATCCTGACACTGGCCTCCGTCTTAATTTCTGTCATTGCCACCATTCTCATGTTTATAACAGGACGCTCGCTGACTGCCGCTGCGGGTATGTCTTCCGGCGGACTGTTTTTCCTTTCCACGGCACTCGCTCTGGCAGCATTTATCCTTACAATCCTCGGGATTTCTAATGCATCCAAAGATGAAAACAATTTTAAAAATGCTCTGGCTGCGCTGTTTGTCGGTATCATTGCCAACATTGCGCAGACTGCTGTATCCGGCAAAGGTCCGCTTGTTGCAGGGCTGTTTGTCGTTGTCGGAACATTTTGCCAGTTCCTGGTCACCTACTATATCGTCAGCGGAACGCTCAATCTCGCCAGATCTGTACATGACCGGGAAGTGCAGGCTCTCGGGCTTGACACACTGAAGCTGATCCTGCTCTTCTATGCCGTCATTCTTGTTCTGAATATAATCTCCACGGTCTTATCTGTAAGGGCCTTAACCGCTGCAGGCATCATTACTTCTCTTCTTGCGATGATTGCTTCACTGGCCGTTGGAATTGTCTATCTCCGCCTGCTGAACAAAGCGCGGGGGATGTTCTGATCCCTCATTCCGTCTGCTGCTTTCTGTGTATCAGGCAAAAAACGTACAGAAGCAGCCCCGCCGCTGCAAATATGACGCCGGCGCCCATCAGATACTTCTGGTAGTCAGATGCAGTTCCTGCAATCTCAAAGATCCCGCGCAGCAGACTGGAAAATGTCATTGCCGCGACGCCGGTATTATAAATATCCTTCGAGAGCAGATCCGGATCCGGCAGTTTCGCCGCCATCCGGATCAGTGCCGGCAGCACGCCGAACGCCAGCGGCCATCCAAACAAAAATGTCATATAAGGCGACCGCACACCGTGTGAAAACCGGTCATATACCAGAAATACGATACCGCAGAATACCGTGATGCCAGCATAAACAGCAAGCGCATGTTTTGCCTGGTTTTTTTTCTGTTTTTTCATTACATGCACCACTCCTGTTCTGCTGTTCCTCTCAGCTGCCTCATTTCCCGGGCCTGTCATTTCTTTTAATGCAATGGTATTATTTGCCGATGTATACAATGTCGCTCACCGCCCTTTCATTCGACCCGCGTCCGCCGGTCGGGTTATTTACGATTTTTCCGTTGAACCACATGGTTGTGGAGCCGCCGCCGTCCAGATTGTAGGCTTCTGTACAGCCCGCATTCTGCATCACATCAGCCAGCTGCGCCAGAGAAAGGCCTGCGCTCTCATCTGTTCTGCCGTCGGAGACAACCATGATATAGTGTCCCGGTTCGACCATACCGATCGCCGTCCGCGGATTGCTGCGCATGGACTGGTCGACTTCGTCGCCCGCCGTGACACTAACCGTTCCGTCGCTGATCAGACCTGGGCCGAAGGAATAAATCTGAACTGCACCCTTTGCCTCCAGCTCTTCCGCTGTCACCTCCGATTCATCTATGATCTCCATGCTCCCGTCGCTGTAGACAACCAGATCCTCATTGCCGCTGCCGCTGCGCGCAGTGCTGCGGTAGAGATAACCGTTGCGCATGACGTAGCCGGAATCCCGGAAGCCGTAATAGTCTCCGTTAATCGCAAGGACTGCATTCAGTGTTTCTGCCATCTCTGAAGTCTTCTGACTCAGATTCCGGCCGAAGCTGTTGTCTGCCAGACCCGAAAGCAGTTCTGACGGATCATCCAGCTGAATATCTGCAATGTAAACTTGTGTGTCATAGACGCGTTCCTCCGTCAGCGTAATGGATACGCCGTCCGCCTGATAACTGTCGGATGTGACAACTTCTGCGTCTGATGACTCACCGGAAGCACTGTCCGCGCTGTCCGATCCTGAGGCACTGCCGGCGGATGAATTTCCTTCCGACGTACTGCCGGAGGCACTGCCTGCTGATCCGGATTTGCCTGAGGCACTGCCGGCGGATGAACCGCTGCCCGGCTTTCCGGATCTGCCCTTGCCGGAACCCGGACCGCCGCTGCCGTTTCTTCCGCCTTTTCCGCCCGGCTTATGTTTGTGTTTTGTATTGTCCCCGGTATCGGAATTGCCGCCGTCTTCCGCCGCATCAGCCGTGCTTCCGCCACCTTCGGATTCAGACATACTGCTATCCCCGTCAGTTCCGTTCTGCTCTGCTGCGCTGCTGTCAGTATCAGATGCACCAGTCGATACATCCGCTGATCCGGCTTGACTTTCATCCGCAGCTCCGCTGCCCGCAGCGGCCTGTACTGACTCCAGCGTCACAATATCCCGCGGAATCACAAATGCATCCAGCAGTGTAAATACTGTGTACGCCGTGAGTGCTGCACCGAGCAGAAGCGGCCGGATGCGGATCCTTTTTTTCTTCTGTTCTTTATGATTTTCCAACGGGGCATTATCCCCGGATTTTTTCCTGAACATATCTGTTTCCTCCTGCCGTTACACTTCTGGTTCCGATTCCGAGCCCGGGTGTTCTCCCGGAAAACACCCAGCGCTGCTGGATTACATAGCTGATAAAGAAAAGACTCGTGTCCGCAATCATTTTTCCTGCAACAGACGGCATCACCAGCGACAAAAGCATCGCCAGACCCGCACTTGCAAACATCTGGGCGGCAAACAAAATACCATACCGCAGCATTTCTCTTCTGCCGGATGCCCGACTCTCAAAACTCCAGTATTTATTCATCAGAAAATTGACGATGCCGGAGCCGATTCTGGCCGCTATGGTTGCGATCAAGATGACATGTGCGCCATATGTGTATTGCTGAAACCCGGACACGCCGCCAGTGCCCGGCTGCACCAGACTGCTGCCAGAAATACTCTGACCGGCTGAAACATTCCACTTTCCGGTCAGGAAATACAGCAGCAGCGCAAACAGCAACACATCACAAACCGCGCCCGTCAGGGAGGATACGACAAACCGCAGCGGCCGCTTATACACGAGGATCGAGTCGCGCACCGGGCGGAAATGCGAACATTTATTTCCATCCTCATAGACAGTCGTAATCGGCACGCTTATGAATGGTACCCGCTGCGAAGCGTCCATGAGAAAATTCATTTCGTATTCATACCGGTTTCCGGTCGTCTCACATGCCAGATCCGCCAGACAGGATGGAATGCCTCTTAATCCGGTCTGCGTATCCGGACAGTCAATCCCTGTCGTCAACCGGAAAACTCTGGCCGTAATCCGGTTTCCCAGAAGACTTTTCTTCGGCACGTGACCGCCTGAAAAATCCCGGGTTCCCAGAACCAGAGACGCCGGTTGCAGTTCCATTGCCTCTGCGACATGCAGAATATCCTCCGGAAGATGCTGCCCGTCCGCATCCACAGTGATAAAAGAAACTTCGCCGTATAATTCCTGCGCCGTCCGCATCGCCGTGCGGAGCGCAGCACCCTTGCCGCGGTTCTGTTCATGCCGGAT
Organism: Eubacterium sp.; assembly: GCA_017433615.1. GTDB lineage: Bacteria > Bacillota > Clostridia > Lachnospirales > Lachnospiraceae > CADBRN01. The sequence goes on along the minus strand of JAFRGW010000106.1, from coordinate 2,919 downwards.
GACCACGCATCCGAGCAACTGTGCTTCCTCAAATAATCGACGGTATGCTGCTTCGCTGCCGTCATCTACCGTTATAATTCTTTCAAATCCATATGCCTGCAAATCCCGGATCACCCGGAGCATCTTTTCGTCCGGATTCAGTGCCGGTATGATAATTACCTGATTCATAGAGTCACCTCCTCTTGATGGTCATCATACCCGCGCAACCTAAGATGTACTTTAAATCAAATAAATATGACAAAGAGCGCCCGGCCATGTGTGAAGCCGGGCAAAAATAAAACCTGCGTCGTAAAACGCAGGCGTGCTTTTTTATTAAATAATTATAGCGCTTCATTAAAAACTATATACGTGTGCATTAAATCATCGCCGTCTTATATTGTATACATGAAGAACAGTTCAAACGCATCTATACAAACCAAAGGAGGTTCAATATGAAAACTTGTAAGAAGAAATGTTTGCTGCTTGCACTGGTAATGATCATGGTTATTCAAAGCGCTCTGCCGGCATCTGCCGCCACCAGATGGTACACTTATAATCGCTGTGCAAATACCACCGTACAGATAAATGTCGGAAAAGCGGGTAACTACAAAATCCTCTCACAGGAGAAGGGTGTCCTGAATCTTTACAACTGGCTCAGAAGAAAATACGACAAGACCGCACAGGCCTACGGATCTTACCGTGTGACAATTGTCCAGGTCAAGGATGCAAACGGCCGCAGCATTAATAAGAAAATCTGTACCAACAGACTCTGGGCGAGCGGAGAAATGCATATCAAACTCACCAAAGGCACCTACAGAGTCACTGTACGCGGACTCGGCTACGTATCTTTTAAAGCTGCCATAAGCGCCTTCCATGAAGTCCGATGCTGGAAGAAACTGCCGCGGTGGCGACTCATGTAAGCAATACTGCCCGATCCGGATTTCTCTTATAAAACGAAGGCCCGGACTTCAAAAAGTCCGGGCCTTCTGTCAGTTATTACAGTTTCGGCTTACGCCGTTTTGCGGCCTCTTCGGCAATCCGTTCCCGGAGTGTTTTCAACACGCTGTCATGCTCGCGGTGAACCAGATCCGGGAACGCTTTCAACAGTCTTCCTGTTCCGAAATGCGGATTCGCCAGCAGCTGCTTTTCAAGCTCTGCTTTCCGCTTATACAGCTTCTCGCGTGTTTCTGCGGAGCGATCCTTCATCTCCATTCCGGCCAGATGCATCTGCACCCGCCGCTCTCCGGCTTTCTGCTGTGTCTCCAGCGTATTTTTGCCCAGTTTCTGACTCAGATCATCACTGACAATCCGCATCTTCTTCTGAATATCATCCAATTCTGTGAGCCGCCTGTTCATACCGGCAACAATCATTACCGTCACTATAAAATCCGCGAGATAGATCAGATATAATACGCACAGAAGCGGCCAGCCGATTTGTTCCGGAATATGAAGCGATTTCTCAGACTCCATCACCGGCTGGATAATTCTGACAACAAAAACAATCGCGAGTCCCCAGATGATGCTGAACCGCAGGCAGATGTAGCCGTGAAAATTAAGCGGCACATTACTGTAATCCCACCACCGCGCATGGAAGCAGACATCCAGCAGCCACCCTGCGATTAATTCTACCGCCGTCGCCAGCGCAACGCCAAGCAGAAACAAAACCAGCAGGTCCAGAAGACGGTTTTCTCCTGTCATCCGGCTCTCTGACAGAGAAGTCAGCGATGGCAGCACTTTCTTCGTAAATGCAAAAACAGCAATCACACCAAATCCGTATACCGGACAGACCGGTCCGTTCAGAAAACCACGGTTAATAATCTTTCCCCGCTTCAGCGCCTGATAGACCACCTCGGTACACCAGCCGAGAAACGAATAAATAAGAAAATAAGACGCGATCTGATAGAGTGTCATGATTAATTAAATAAATCCTTTCACAATAAGCATCGTGCGGTTCAGCCCATCCAGATCTGTCAGCACATCACCGGTCTCCAGCGAATGATTTGCATGTTCCGTGAGATGGAGCGCAATTCCCTTCTCCTCACAGCCGCTGACAATCTCCTCTGTTTCTGCCCAGGGGTCTGCCGTCCCGTGAAATGCAGCCGCTTCCGCGCCCTTGCCCAGGAACTGGAACGTGTCTTTCAGCGGCGTAAACAGAAGCGACCGGACCTGCAGACCGTGCTGCTTCGCATAAGCAGACGCGACAATCGTACCGATACTCTTGCCGATAAACAGGATATCGCCATATGCAGCCCAGTCAACATCTTTCAGAATCGTCTCCGTCTGTTCTATTGCGGAATAAAAACTTGCTTCCATCTTACTGCGGTTTCCCTTTACACCCTGCGGGAAATCCCTGTAGGGAACCGTAAGGATCTCATAGCCTGCCGCAGCCGCCAGCTTCCCGGAATAATACAGAAGCGACCGGTCACAGGTATATCCGATTCCCGGAAACAGAACCGCGATCTTCGGCTTCTCCTGCTCCTGCACTTCTACCACCAGATGCGCATTCTCCCGGGCAGCGTCCGCAAAAACGCGCGCAGCTTTCCGAAACCACTCGTACAGCGCCGCTGTTTCAGGCGGCGGCAGAAGCACTACCTTCAGATCCTCCTGAAGATCCGTCAGACAGTCATACAGCGCATCCAGATTCCTTCCATAATAAAAGGGAAAATCCAGCTCCGCCGCAATCATGACATGCGCCTGTTCGGGGGTGTATACTTCATTGAAATCCAAATTTCGTTTGTTCATATGTTCACCTATATATAAAAACCTGCGCAGGGCGGGCCGGATAATTGTCTCCTGCGAATTTTACCTGTGCAGGACGTGCCGGATAATTGTCTCCTGCGAATTTCACCTGAGCAAGAAGACAATTATCCGGCACGTCCATCTCTCCATAAATTAATACAGCTGCTCAAAACTCTTGTAGTGATCTGCGGTGTAGAAGAT
>JAFRGW010000009.1 GCA_017433615.1 Eubacterium sp. | reverse complement strand
GCAGCGATGTCGGGCCTTAACAAGAGCGATTTGGCAAAAACTTTGGAGCCTTCGGCGCCGAATTGAAGCATTTTGCCCATGGCAGAGTTACCGTCGACGTTGGCATTAGAGTATCCGTCACACGCCGCCCCGCGAAGTCAGAATTCGCAGTGAGACAAATATTCATCCCACGCCGCCCCGCGAAGGTGGAATTCGGGTGAAATTCGCGGTTGACTTGAAGGGGATTCTCTGCTAGGCTGAGTACAGTATCAGGGAGTAGCTGACGCATGAAGCGCAATATATTTCGTCAGTACGGGACGGGTTCCCCGGAATATATTATAAGCAGCGAGACTTTTACTATGACTTTTTGTTGTGGTAAGGGTCTTTTTTCATGTTTCTGGAAAGGAGTTGCAGGATGATTTTTCTGGATGTGGTTATTTTGATTGTCGGTTTTATCGCGCTGGTGAAGGGTGCGGACTGGTTTGTGGACGGCAGTGCGGCGCTGGCGAAGAATTTCCGGGTGCCGGGGCTGATTATCGGCCTGACGATTGTGGCGCTGGGTACGAGTGCACCGGAACTGGCGGTCAGTACGACGGCGGCGATTCAGGGATCCAATGAGATTGCTTTAAGTAATGTCGTGGGTTCGAATATTTTTAACCTGCTCTGTGTCCTGGGCTTCTGCTCGGTGATTCATCCTGTGCCGGTGGATAAGATCGTTTTGAAGCGTGATTTTCCGATTTCAATTGTGGCGGCAGTTTTCGTTCTTGCGATGGCAGGCTTTACTGCGATCCGGACGAATGGATTTGCGGATATCCGGATGGATGCAAATGCCGGCATGATCAGCCGTATGACGGGATTGATTCTGTTTGTCTGTTTTATGATATATATTGGATATCTGGTATATAATGCCAGAAAGAATCCGGAGCCGGAGGAGGAAGGAGAAAACACACCAATCTGGAAATGTGCGCTCCTGATCGTGATCGGTCTTGCGCTGATCGTGGGCGGCGGACAGGCGGTTGTATACAGTGCAAAAGAGATTGCAAGGGCAGCGGGTATGACGGAAACGCTGATCGGCCTGACGATTGTCGCAGTCGGAACGTCTCTGCCGGAGCTTGTGACTTCTATTACAGCGGCGAAGAAGGGCGAGACAGGTCTTGCGGTTGGAAACGCTATCGGGTCCAATATCTTTAATATGATGTTTATCCTGGGGATCTCCACACTGATTCATCCGATTGGTGTAAACTGGGCATCCGTCTTTGATCTCGGCATCCTGATTGTGGTGAGTGTCGTCACAATTCTTTTCTCAATCAGCAAACTCCGTATCAGCCGGCGTGAGGGAATCATTATGATTGCACTCTATGTCGCGGATGTCATTTTTGCGATTGTGCGGTAGCGGAGATCATTTCTGCGGAGGTGGTTTGTTATGAAATATCAGGAGATTGAGGAAAGGCTGCGCGCCATGCTGCTTGCAGGTGAAAATGTATCTGCAGACGGGAAAGTCATCGGAGAGCGTGAACTGGCAGAATTGTTCGGGACGAGCCGCACAACGATCCGGAAGGCGATTGATTCACTATGTGATCAGGGAACGTTGCGTCGTTATCACGGCAGGGGGACGTACGTAAAGAACATCCGGGATACGCGTCTTTCACAGTCGCTGTATTCAGTGACACGCTGTGCGCAGTACTACGAAGAACAGAATCTGGATCCGAAGGTGACTCTAATAGCCAGGGAGCGGATACCTGCAAATGCAATTATTGCTTCATATCTGAAAATCCGCCAGGGTGATCCTGTGGTCCGGATCCGCAAGCTGTTCGGAGCAAACCGTTATATTTTCAATTTGACAGATGCCTATGTTTCTCTGGCATATTTTCCGGAAGCAGAACGGCTTGATTTTACAGATCCGGTGTGTGAAGTGCTGCGAAGGGAATTTGGCGCAGTTCCGCGGAGAACAGATAATACAATTGAGGCGATCCTTCCGCCGCCTGAAGTGGCGGCACTGTTAAAGATTAAAACGTCAAAGCCGGTTCTTCTGTTTGAGGCAATCACAACGGGAATCGCAGAGGGAAGATCTGTTCCGCTTGAGTATTACAAGACGTGGCATCGTACAGATTCACTGCGCTTCAGCTATGAACAGATTCATGAAGCGGTGGAGTAGATTCAGAAGCAGCGGGATTTTCAATCGCGATCGCTGATCGCGCATGAGCTGCCGGAGGCTCAACTCGGATGGGGCGCCGGACAGCTGCGGATTCCGATACGTGGAGCACATGGAGGGGCTGAATTACTTAAAACAAAAAGATTGTGCAATTTGACGATAAAAAGAGGGTTCTTTTTTTCTGTACCAATTTTCCGAATGGTATAGAAATGAAGAACCCTTCATTTATTTGCAACAATTTCACACCTGTGGATTTGGTCTTTTTGC